>JBOHMF010000194.1:0-7935 GCA_050730055.1 Allostellaceae bacterium | reverse complement strand
TGTGGCGCTGGTCGGCGTGCCGATGGATCTTGGCGTCACCAACCGTGCCGGCGCCCGCCTCGGCCCCCGCGCGGTGCGCGCGGTCGAGCGCATCGGCCCCTACAACCACCGCCTGCGCGTCGTGCCGCGCGGGCTGTGCAGTGCCGCCGACATCGGTGATGTGCCGTTCGCCTCGCGCTTCAGCCTCGACCAGTCGATCGCCGATATCGAGGCGTTTTATGCACGGATCGCCGCGGCCGGCGTGCGCCCCGTCTCGGTCGGCGGCGACCATTCGATCACCTACCCGATCCTCAAGGCGCTTGGCGCCGAGCGGCCGCTCGGTCTCGTCCATATCGACGCCCATTGCGACACGATGGGCGGCTATGAGGACACCAAATTCCATCACGGCGGACCGTTCCGCCAGGCGGTCCTCTCGGGCGTCCTCGATCCCGAGCGCACGGTGCAGATCGGGATTCGCGGCCCGGCCGAGATCCTGTGGGGTTTCTCCTACGAATCGGGGATGACGGTCCTCCATATCGAGGAGGTCGAGCGGCTCGGCCTCGCCGCGGTCATCGCCAAGGCGCGCGCCGTCGTCGGCGACGGTCCGACCTATATCTCGTTTGATGTCGATGGGCTCGATCCGGCCTTTGCCCCCGGCACCGGCACCCCCGAAGCGGGCGGCCTCACCCCGCGCGAGGCGCAGGCGATCCTCTGCGGGCTAAAGGGTCTCGATATCGTTGGCGGCGATGTCGTCGAGGTCGCCCCGCAATACGACCCGACCAGCAATACCGCGATGGTCGGCGCGCAGATGGTGTTCGAGATTTTTTCTCTGCTTGTGCTGGGTCCGAATTTCCGGCGCCGCGCCGGCGGGTGAGGCGCAGTGAGCGCCTCGTCCGCGACCTCGCAGGCGATCGCGCGCGCGGCCGAACTGTTGCGCGCCGGCTGGCTTGTCGCCTTTCCGACCGAGACCGTCTACGGGCTGGGCGGCGATGCGACAAGCAAGCGTGCTGTCGCCGCGATCTTTGCCGCCAAGGACCGGCCGCGCTTCAATCCGCTGATCGTCCATGTGCCGGGGCTGGCCGAAGCCGAGGCGCTGGCTGTCTTTGACGATCGCGCGCGGGAGGCGGCGGCGCGCTTCTGGCCGGGGCCGCTGTCGCTGGTGCTGCGCCGCCGAGAAAGCAGCAGACTTTGCCTGCTCGCCAGTGCCGGGCTTGACACGGTCGCTTTGCGCGCGCCCGCGCACCCGGTCGCGCAAGCGCTGCTGCGCGCCGCAGAACGGCCGATCGCCGCGCCTTCGGCCAACCGCTCGGGCCGGGTCAGCGCGACTGCGGCCGCGCACGTTGAGGAGGAACTCGGTGCGCAGGTCGCGCTGATCCTCGACGCCGGCCCGTGCCCGATCGGGGTCGAATCGACGGTGCTCGATTTGACTGGCGAAGCTTCGGTTCTGCTGCGTCCCGGCGGCATTCCCGTCGAGGATCTGTCGGCGCTTTTCGGGACGATCGCGACCCCCGCAACGGGGCCGGCGCGCTCGCCGGGGATGCTCGCAAGCCACTATGCGCCGTCCCTGCCCCTGCGGCTCGACGCGCACGCGGCAAAGCCGGGCGAGGCGCTGCTGGCTTTTGGCCCTGACGCGCCGCCCGGCTTTTGCAAGGTGCTGTGGCTGAGCCGATCGGGCGATCTCGCCGAGGCCGCGGCCAATCTCTTTGCCATGCTGCGCCGCCTCGACCGGCCGGAATTTGCCGGCATCGCGGTCATGCCGATCCCCGAGGAGGGCCTCGGCCGCGCGATCAACGACCGCCTGCGCCGCGCCGCCGCTCCGCGGCCGTAGGCTGCTCGGGACCGCAGGGCCAACGCCACGATTGATCCAAAAAATAATCTAGCCTGAGACTGGTTTCAAGTTTTTTTCCCTATATCCTGTCCGGACGCCAGCGCGATGCTGGCGAAAGGACGGAGAGAAAGATGAAATCTCAAGGTCGAAAGCTGCGGTGCATCGTGGCTGCCAATCCGGAAATCGGTGAGGCTGATTACTATGCCGCGGTGGCGGACATCCCACTGAAGGACAGCTCCAAGCGCAGCTATCTGAACGACACGCGCCGGTCAATTGCCGCCCTCGAAAAGGCCGGCTGGCAGAGGCCGGGGACAGCCGAGCCCAGGGCGACCGATTTTGCAGTAACGAATGAAAACATCCCGGAATCTCAGCGGCTTAAGCTGCTATGCCTTCTGGCCCTCGATCCGGATATCGGCGAGGTAGATCTCTGTGCCGCCATGAAGGCGGCGGGGATCAGCTTGGAGTGGAGCACTGTGCAGAATGCCCGTTACGACATACGCGAGACAATTGCCGCCCTCGAAAAGACCGGCTGGCAGCCGCCGGGGACAGCCGAGCCCGGGAGAGTCGAGTCCGAGGAAGCAGTCGAGGCGGTCAGCCAATTGAAAGAGGTCGGCGCCTTTGAGGCAAAAACCAGACTGGGTCAACTGCTCGATCTCGTCGAGCGCGGCGAGGAGGTGGTCATCACCCGGCACGGCAGGCCGGTCGCGCTCCTGGCGCCGCCGAAAGCTGCCTTCAACCGGACGGAAGCGCGCGCTGCCGCAGAGCGTATCCGCGAGATGAGTAAGGGGGTCACCCTTGGCGGACTTTCGCTGAAGGATCTGATCGACGAAGGCCGTCTGTGAGCCTCGTCCTCGATCCCTCCCTAGCATTGAGCTGGTATTTCGAGGACGAGCGGACGCCAGCCGCCAACGCGCTGCTCGACAGGGTTGCGGAAGCGGGGGCCCTGGTGCCTAACTTGTGGCGTCTCGAAGTCGCCAATGGGTTGCAGACCGCGATCCGGCGCGGGCGTATCGATGCGGTCTTCCGTAACCGAGCCATTGCGCAACTCGCGCGCATGCCGATCACGGTCGATCCCGATACGGACAGCTATGCCTGGACGAACATTTTGCAGCTTGCCGATCGTTTTCGGCTGACCGTTTATGATGCCGCATACCTTGAACTCGCACAGCGGCGGTCCCTGCCGCTCGCCACCTTGGACAAGGCGCTGCGCACGGCGGCGAATACTCTCGGAATAACGGTGTTCGGCGACGCCGCATGACATCGGGCCAGAAGAGGAGCGCATCATGGATACGCATTCTCCAATCAGCATCGAGGAGGTGCTCGCCGAGATCGAGAGCGTGGTTGGCGTGAGGGGCGTCATCGCCGATCCCGGCGACCAGGAACCCTACCTCGCCGAGGCGCGCGGGTTGTTTCGCGGCCGGGCGCGGCTTGTCGTGCTGCCGGCCTCGACCGGGGAAGTGGCGCAAGTCGTCGGGATCTGCGCGCGGGCGAAACTGCCGATCGTCCCGCAGGGCGGCAATACCGGCTTTGTCAGCGGCGCGCTTCCGTCCGAAGACGGCGACAACATCATCCTGGCGCTCGGGCGGATAAACCGCGTCCGCGCGATCGATCCCCTCAATTTCACGATGACCGTCGAGGCCGGCGTTATCCTCGCGCACGCGCAACAGGCGGCGGCCGAAGCCGACCGCCTGTTCCCCTTGAGCCTCGGCGCCGAGGGAAGCTGCCAGATCGGCGGCAATCTCTCGACCAATGCCGGCGGCATCGCGGTCCTGCGTTACGGCAATGCCCGCGATCTCGTCCTGGGTCTCGAAGTGGTCCTGCCTGACGGCCGCGTCTGGGACGGGCTGCGGGGTTTGCGCAAGGACAATACCGGCTATGATCTGAAGCAGCTTTTTATCGGCGCCGAGGGCACGCTTGGCATCATCACCGCCGCCACTTTGAAGCTCTTTCCAAAGCCGCGCGAGATCGAGACCGCGTTTCTCGGCTTGTCGCGTGTCGAAGACGCGATGGGTCTGTTCGCCCGCGCCCGCGCGATGACCGCCGACCAGTTGACCGCGTTTGAACTGATCCCGCGCGCCGGGATCGATCTCGCGCTCGAACATCTCTCCGGGGTCGTCGATCCGCTGGCCGCACGTCATCCCTGGTACGTGCTGTTGGAGATGGCGTCGAGCCAGAGCGACAGCGGCATCCGCAGACTGCTGGAACGGCTCTTTGAAGAGGCGCTGGCCGCGGGTCTCGTCGCCGATGGCGTCCTCGCCGAAAGCGGCGCGCGGAAGAAGGCGCTGTGGCACATCCGCGAGGCGATCGTCGAGGCGCAGAATTTCTCCGGCTCGATCAAGCACGATGTCTCGGTGCCGGTCAGTCGCGTCGCCGAGTTTGTCACGCGCGCCAGCACCGCGGTCAAAGAGCGCCTGCCCGGCATCCGCCCGATCGCCTTTGGCCATGTCGGCGACGGCAACATCCACTTCAACCTGACCCAGCCGAGGGACGCTGACCGGGCGGCCTATCTCGCGCGCTGGCAGGAGTTCAACGATATCGTCCACGGCATCGTGCGCGCGCTTTCGGGGTCGATCAGCGCCGAGCACGGCGTCGGCCGCCTGAAGCGCGATGAACTCACCCATTACAAGCCGGCGATCGAGATCGAACTGATGCGGCGCGTAAAGCGCGCCCTCGATCCCGATGGCATCATGAACCCGGGCAAGGTGGTCGGGGTATAATATCGCCCGAAAGGAGGCGTTGCGATGCCCTATATTGCCCCGCTCGCCGAGATGCGCTTTGTGCTGGAGGAGGTTGCAGCGTTTGGCGACAATGCGCCCGCCGATCTGCGCGAGGCGATCCTGGCCGAAGCTGACCGCTTTGCCCAAAACGAACTGGCGCCCCTGAACCAGCCGGCCGACCGCGCCGGCAGCCGTCTCGAAAACGGCGTCGTGCGCACGCCCCCCGGTTTTCCTGAAGCCTACGCAAATTATGTCGCAGGCGGCTGGAACGGGCTGGCGTTGTCGCCCGAATATGGCGGCCAGGGTCTGCCGCAGGCGCTCTCGACCGCGGTTGTCGAGATGTGGAACGCGGCCTGCATGAGCTGGGCGCTCTGCCCGCTGTTGACGAGCGGCGCGGCGCAACTGCTGGAAGCATACGGATCGGCGGAGCAGAAGCGGATTTATTTGGCAAAACTCGTCAGCGGCGAATGGACCGGGACGATGAACCTGACCGAGCCGCAGGCCGGCTCCGATCTCGGCGCGGTGCGGACGCGCGCGGTGCCATCAGGAGATCATTACAGGCTCACCGGACAGAAGATTTTTATTACATACGGAGACCACGATCTGGCGCCCAACATCGTTCATTTTGCCCTGGCGCGCACCCCCGACGCGCCCGCCGGAAGCCGCGGTCTGTCCTTATTCCTCGTGCCAAAATTTCTGCCCGATGCAGAGGGCCGGCCGGGCGCGCGCAATGGGGTGCGCACCCTGCGTCTGGAAGAAAAACTCGGCATCCACGCCTCGCCGACCTGCGTTCTCGCCTATGAGGACGCGGTCGGCTGGCGCATCGGCGACGAGGATCGCGGTCTTGCGATCATGTTCATGTTGATGAACAACGCCCGTCTTGGGGTCGGGGTGCAGGGGTTGGCGATTGCCGAGCGCGCCTATCAGGCGGCGCGCGATTTTGCCCGCGCGCGGGTCCAGGGCAAACCGCTCGGGGCGGAAAGCGAGGGGTTGCCGATCCTGTATCACCCCGATGTGCGCCGCATGCTGGTGTGGATGCGCGCCGCGATCGCGGCGATGCGGGCATTGGCCTACTATGCAGCGGGACTCTGCGACGGCGGTCGGGACGATCCCGCGGGCGCCCAGCAGCGCCGGGCGGATCTGCTGATCCCGGTCGTCAAGGCGTGGTGCACCGATCTTGGCGTCCTGGTCGCCTCGACCGCGATCCAGGTGCATGGCGGCATGGGCTACATCGAAGAGACGGGAGCGGCGCAGCATCTGCGCGACGCGCGCATCGCACCGATCTACGAGGGCACCAACGGCATCCAGGCAAACGACCTCGTCGGCCGCAAGCTCGCCCAGGACGGCGGCGAGGCGGTCCGTGCGCTGATCGCAGAGATGCGGGAAACGGCCGCTGCCGCATCGACGCCCGATCTCGCCGGGATCGGCCGCGCTCTGACCGCCGCGATTGCGGCGCTGGAGAGCGCGACGGCGCATCTCCTGCGCGCCGACCCGGCCGAGGCCGCAGCCGGATCGGCGCCGTATCTCTCGCTTTTTGGCACTGTCGTCGGCGGTTGGCTGCTGTTGCGCCTTGCGCGCGCCGCCGCCCACCGGAACGCCGCGGACGCTCCCGATCGCGCCTTTCTCGCCGCCCGGCGCGCTATCGCCCGGGTCTATGCCGAGCAGTTTCTCGCAACGGCACCGGGGCAACTCGCGGCCGTCACCGGCGGGCGCACGGTGCTCGATTTTCCGCCCGACCTCTTGTAAGGCGCCCGGTACAGATTCTGCGGGAACCAGCGCGCCGGCGCCGGCGTTGGCCAGCGCGATCGGCGATCCTCGCCTCCCGGTTCAGCGACAAAGAGAACCGTCCCCATGCACACCGTCAAATACCGATTGTTCGAGCCGCGCCTCAATCCGCGCCGCACCCGGCTTGAAGTGCCGGGCTGGGCCGGACAGCCGGAGCCGCGCCGCGACGGCTCGCACGAACAGGCCTGGCACTGCATGCCGTTTGTCGAAAGCGCGCAATACGGGATCGAGCTATTTTACCCGTTTGACAATGAATTGCGTGTGACAAAGCGCGACAGCCGCGTGGTGCTCAATGGCAATTTCGGCCCCGATCCCGAGACCGGCATCAACTGGCCGCCGTTCCGCGCGTTTGGTGAGGGTTATTACACCTACCAGCTATTGCTCGACCTCCAGGTCGCGGAAGACATGGCGGTGCGCACCGAGCCGCATCCCCGGTTCTACACCTCGGCCAATGACGATGTGCCCCTCGCGGTGCCGGCGTTGCTGCGCACAAGCTGGTGGTCGATGATCTCGTTTGTCGTGTTCAAGGCGCCGCCCGAGGGGCGCACCCATGTCTTCCGGCCGGGCGAGCCGTTTATGCAGATCGTGTTTGTCCCGGCGGAGGCCGAATTTGCATTGGTGCCGATGAACGAGGAGGAAGCGGCCGAGCGCGAGATGCGCGGCCGCCGCATCCATGCCAGCCGGGACACGCTGGGACAGGATTCGACCTGGACCTCCTCAACCGATACCGTGTTTGACGCCACCTATCGCCGCATCCTGCGCGCGGCGCGAGCCAAGGCGAAAGAGACGGACGCCTGACGGCCCGCCCGGACGGCTCTCAGCGCCAGTGGACGCCCCCCCTGCCAATCACCACGCCGCCAAAACCCGGAATGTGCACAAAGGCCCTGCGGCCAAAATGATGGTGATGGTGGTGATGATGGTGGTGGTGATGATGATGGTGATGGTGGTGGTGATGATAAAACGGGTGAAAGGCGCGGGCGAGCCGGACGCCTTCCGCGGACCCGGAATTTGGCTGTTGTGCCTGCGCGGCATCGTCGGCTTTCAGGAGCGCGACCGCATTGGGGACCGGCGCCAGCAGATCGCTGTAGGAGGAGGCGTGCAGCGCCTCGGACGGGTTGGCACCCGGCGCGATCGCGGCTTGCGCGGAACCGACCAATGCCAGCCCGGCGACCGCGCCGAGCAATCCGGCGATTTTCTTGTTCATTGGCTCACTCCACATGCTGCAACGCGAGCGCCGGAACGGCCGCTCTGGCATATGGTGTGAAACAGGGAGGGCAATTTCACAGTTCCGGAACATGTCGCGCGCCGCCCCGCCAACCGCGTTTTGGCTACAGGTTATTGCGTTCGGATTGGTGTTGGTCTGCTGAGATCAACCCGCCGGCGCGCCGGGCATGAGGGCGGGATCGGGTTGCTCAATCTCCCCCGCGAACCGACAGGCGATCTGCACTAATACTCCCCGCTCCTGTACGCCTCATCAAGGCGCTTCTTGTCCTCTTCCGAGGGTTCCTCCCAGGCGGCGCCGCGGCGGCGCAGCGCGCCGGTGAAGTCGGGCGGGCGCTTCTCGTTGAAGGCGCGGCGGCCCTCCTCGCCGTCGGCCGTCACCTGGATCAACAGATTGTTGATCAG
>JBOHMF010000193.1:0-7943 GCA_050730055.1 Allostellaceae bacterium | reverse complement strand
GTTCGGGCGAGGCTTGCCTCGCCCGTCCCGCTGTTGCATTGATGTCTGATCCTCATCCTCGGGGGCAAGGGGGCGGCGATGCGCAGCCTGTGGTCGCAGGCGGAGGCCGAGCGGATGGCGGCGCATTATGCCGCACAGGGCGTGGGGCGCGATCTCGCCGTGCGCGTCTATAGCGCACGGCTGTTGGGCGGCGACCCGCAACTGGTCCTGCACGGCGGCGGCAACAGTTCGGTCAAGACAACCCTGCCGGACCTGTTTGGCGACGAGGTCGCGGCGCTGTGCGTCAAGGGCAGCGGCTGGGACATGGCCGCAATCGAGCCGGCCGGGCTGCCCGCGCTGCGCCTTCAGCCTCTGCGCCGCCTGCGCGCGCGCGCCGCGCTCCCGGACGAGGAGATGGTGCGCCTTCAGCGCGCCTGTCTCCTCGATCCCGGCGCCCCCAACCCCTCGGTCGAGACCCTGCTGCACGCCTTTCTGCCGCATAAGTACATCGATCACACGCACGCGGTTGCGATCCTGAGCCTTGCCGACCAGCCCGATGGGGCCGAGCGCATCGCCGATCTTTACGGCCCTTTGCTCGGCGTCGTGCCCTACGTCATGCCGGGGTTTCTGCTGGCCAAAAAGGCGGCCGAGGTCTTTGAGGCCGACCCGGCCGTCGCGGGTCTCGTGCTGCTGAAGCACGGCCTCTTCACGTTTGGCGACAGCGCGCGGGACTCCTATGAGCGCACGGTCGCCGCGGTTAGCCGTGCCGAGGAGCGCCTCGCGGGCGGCAGGAAGAGCGTGTTTGTTCCGGCCGCGCTGCCGGCGCGGGCGGCCCCGGTCGCGGCGGTCGCGCCGATCCTGCGCGGCCTGTGCGCGATCCCCGATCCTGCGGGCGGTGGCAATGAGACGCGGTTTCTGCTCGATTTTCGCACCGGCCCCGCCATTCTCGATTATGTCAATGGGGCCGAATTGTCCCGCTATGGCCGCGCCGGCGTTGCCACCCCCGATCACACCATCCGTATCAAGAATCATCCGCTGATCACCCCGCCGCCCGAGCCGGAGCGGCTCGACGCGTGGCGCGAGGCGGTGCGCCGGGCGGTCGCCGGTTTTGCCGCCGATTACCGCGCCTATTTTGCCTGCCACAATCCGCCCGCGGCGCCAAAGCGCGCGCTCGACCCGATGCCGCGCGTCGTCCTGGTGCCGGGCCTGGGTCTCTTTGGTCTCGGGCGCAGCGCCAGGGATGCCGGGATCGCCGCCGATCTCGCCGAATCGACCATCGCAACGGTGCGAGGGGCGGAAGCGATCGGCCGCTTTGAATCGCTGCCCGAGGCCGATCTCTTTGAGATCGAATACTGGTCTCTCGAACAGGCCAAGCTCGGGCGCGGCGTCGAGCCGCCGCTCCAGGGTCAGATCGCGCTCGTCACCGGCGCCGCCGGCACGATCGGGCTGGCGACCGCCCGGGCGATGAGCCGGGCCGGCGCCGCCGTCGCGCTTCTCGACCTCGATGGCGCGGCGGCGGAGCGGGCGGCCGGACAGCTCGCCAAAACCTCCGGCGGCGCGGCGCTGGGAATGGCCTGCGATGTGACCGATCGCGCGGCGGTCGCACGCGCCTTTGACCAGGTGGCCGCGCGCTGGGGCGGGGTCGATATCGTCGTCTCCAACGCCGGCGCGGCCTTTCAGGGCCGCATCGGCGAGGTTTCGGATGCGGTGCTGCGGCAGAGCTTTGAACTCAATTTCTTCGCCCATCAGCATGTCGCCGGTGCGGCCGTCCGCGTCATGCGGGCGCAGGGCACCGGCGGCGTCCTGTTGTTCAACGTCTCAAAGCAGGCGGTCAACCCGGGCCGCGATTTTGGCCCCTATGGCCTGCCCAAGGCGGCGACACTTGTTCTCGCCCGCCAGTATGCGCTCGATTACGGCGGCGACGGCATCCGCGCCAACGCCGTCAATGCCGACCGCATCAGGAGCGGGCTGCTGACGCCGGATCTGATCGCCGTGCGCGCCCGAGCGCGCGGGCTGGACGAGGATCAGTACCTGCGCGGCAATCTTCTCGGTCGCGAGGTGACGGCCGAGGATGTCGCCGACGCCTTTCTGTTCCACGCTCTGGCGCGCAAGACGACTGCCGACGTGACCACCGTCGATGGCGGCAACATCGCCGCGGCGCTGCGTTAGCCGCGCGGTCGCACCGACGGCCGCTTCCCCGCTTTTTTGGCTGCTCCTGGACCGTCCGCGGAACTATTGGCGATTTCCGGGGTTCGATCGCGGGGCGGCGGGGCTCGGAGGGTGCGCCGGCGGCCCATCGGGCGAACGGCGAGAGGAGCGAACTGCGGTGCGATTGCTCGGCGTCCATCCCGGCCCTTTGCTCTATTCCCGGATCTTTCTGCGGCTCGAACCCCTCGGGCTGGAGCTGGTCGCCGAAGCGGCGCGCCAGGCCGGGCATGAGGTTCGTCTGATCGATTTGCAGGTCGAGGACCACCGCGCCTATTTCCGCCTGGTCGCTGATTGGCAGCCCGACCTCATCGCCTTTTCCTGCAACTATCTGGCCAACGTGCCCGAAATCGTCGATCTCGCCAAGGCGACCCGGGCGCGCCATCCGGCGACCCGGATCTGCGTCGGCGGGCACAGCGCCTCGTTCACCGCCAGGGCGATCCTTGAACACGGCGCGGGCGCGATCGACTGCGTCCTGAAGGGTGAAGGCGAGGCGGTTATGCCGCCGCTTCTGGAGGCACTTGCGGGGGGCGGCGATCTCTCTGCGGTGCCCGGCGCCGTCACTGCCGAGGGCGAGGGGCCGCCGCCGCATTTTGCGCCCTCCCTCGACGCGCTGCGCCCGGCGCGCGACCTGTTGCGCCATCGCCGCAAGTATTTTCTTGGCAATCTCGATCCCTGCGCCTCGGTCGAGTTCTCGCGTGGCTGCCCGTGGGACTGCTCCTTTTGCAGCGCCTGGACGTTCTACGGCCGCAGCTACCGCGCTCTCAGCACCGAGCGGATCATCGAGGATCTGCGCGCGATCCGCGAACCCGGCGTGTTTATCGTCGATGATGTCGCCTTTTTGCAGGAAGAGCGCGCGATGGCTCTGGGTGAGGCGATCGCCCGCGCCGGCATCCGCAAGCACTACTACCTCGAAACCCGCGGCGATGTCCTGCTGCGCCACAAGGAGGTGTTCCGCTTCTGGAAGAAGCTCGGCCTCGATTACATGTTTCTCGGTCTCGAAGCGATCGACGAGGAGGGCCTCAAAGCCTATCGCAAGCGGGTCTCGCTCGACCGCAATTTCGAGGCGCTCGAATTCGCCCGCTCGCTCGGTGTGACCGTGGCGATCAACCTGATCGCCGATCCCGGTTGGGACCGCGAGCGCTTTCGCATCGTGCGCCAGTGGGGCGCCAATCTTCCCGAGATTGTCAATCTGAGCGTCAACACGCCCTATCCCGGCACCGAGAGCTGGGTCACCGAGGAGCGGCGCCTCATGACGCGCGATTACCGGCTGTTTGACATCCAGCACGCGGTGCTGCCGACGCGGCTGCCGCTTGCCGAGTTCTACCAGGAACTGGTGACGACGCAGCGCGCTCTCTACGCCAAGCACCTCGGCTGGCGGACCATGCGCGATGTTGCCGGCGTGGTCGCCGGGCTGGCTTTGCGCGGGCAGTTCAACTTCATCAAGAGCCTCTTTCTGTTGAACCGCGTGTTCCGACCGGAACTGCTGCTGGCCGACCACAGCGCTCCGGTCGCCTATGAAATAACGCTGCCGCCGGCGCAGGGTGCGGCGCACCGGCCGGCGCGCAGCGCGCTTTACATCCACCCGCCGCGCGGGCGCAAAGGCCGCGCCATCGATGCCGCCACCGAGCGCTTGGTCGACGAGACCCGGATGGGATCGAGCCGGTAGCAGCGCCTCAACCGGCCGGTTGCGGCTGCGGCTCCGCGGCGCGCTCGCGCTCAATCTGCAGGTGGGCGAGAAACGGCGCCAGCGGATGGACGCCAAGCGCGCGCAACCCCGGCAAATCGAGCGCGAGCAGCGCGGCGCGCTCCTCGGCCGCAAGCGGGAAGCGATCGGCAAAGCCGGCGGGATCGGCAAGATAGGCGGTGCGCGCTGGCGCATCGTGGGCAAGCGCGTGCAGGGCGCGGGTCAGCGCCACGCGCTCGGGCCGGATCGCCGGATAATGCGGCGCCGGCGCCGCAGGCGGCGGCCCGAACCAGCCGAGCGAGGCGTAGTTGTGATGCCAGCTCGGCTCCAGTTCGACAATGTCGGGTTTGCGCTCGCCAAGCGCCCCGGCGGCGCAGGCCCAGCAGCGCAACTCGACATTGCCGCTCTCATCGAGCCGCGCCTCGTCAAGCCCGATCAGCGATTTCAGATGGCCGCGGGCGATCCCGGCCAGCACCTCCTTGTCAAAGGCGAGATCGGGCTCGCCATAGCGCTCGGTGCCGGGAAAATGCGACATGCCGCCGCTCGCCAGCACCACGGTCTTGAGGCCCATCGCCGTGACCGCCCGCGCGATCGCCGCACCAAAGGCCCAGCAGCGCGCCATTGTCGGCTGCGGCGGGAGATAGGCGTTGACCCAGATCGGCAGGACCGGCTCGGCAAGACCGAGATGGGTCAAGGGAATGCCGATCGCATAGTCGATCGCGGCGGTGCTGGTAAAGGCCGGGTCAAAGCCTTCCTGATAAAGCCGGCGCACCAGTTCAAAGCCGATCTCGCCCGGCACCGGCCAGTGAAAGCGGCGCCCGGCAAAGCCGCCCTCCGCCTCGCTGCCGACGTGGATCGTAAAAGGCGGCGCCGCCTGGTGAAAAAACTGCTCGGCGTGATCGTTGGCAAAGATGATCCAGAGATCGGGGGCGAGCGCCTTCAGCTTTGCGCCGATTGCGGCGGCGGCTTCCTTGACCCGCGCGACCGTGGCGTGGTCCTCGGTGTCGGGCATCGTGAAGAATTGCGGGGCGTGCGGCAGCATCGCCCCGCCGAGTACGGTCGTGTTCACGGCGATTTCTCCCTTGTCTCCAGCCATGGCTCAGGGGCGGCCCGGCTGCGCCAACAGCGCTGAAAGGAGCGGGTGCGGTGACGGCGCGAACGGATTGGCGACGGTTACGCCGCTCCAGGTAAACCCGTCTTGCAGATCCTCGGAGAGGAGCAGCCGGCAACCGGCCCGCGCCGCTGCGGCCAGTATGACGGCATCCCAGATCCCGAGTTTGTGATCGGCTGCGAGACCGGCGGCATCGATGAGACTCGCCGCCGAGGTCTCGATCAGCGGAAACGCATCGCGCCAATTCATGATCGCCAGTTGTGCCGCCTTGCGATCCCGCGCAGCCTTGCGCACCAACAGATTGAAAAGCTCGCCGAGGGTCTGCACCGGCAAGCAGATCACCTCGGGAGGAAGCCCGTACACAACGGCAAGGGCTGTTTCCCGCAGCGCCGCCCCGTTCACGCCTTCGGCATAGGCAAGGACATTGGTGTCGAGGGCGATCCTCACCGCCGGTTCTCATCCTCATAGAGTTCCGCGCGCGTCCAACGGCCGATATCCTGCGCCGGTTGGGCGCGCAATCTGGCGAACAGCACGTCGCGCGCGCCGGCGGCGATCTCGTCTCGCGCTTCAACCGGCAGGATGCGCGCGACCGGCCGTCCGTGCGCCGTGACGATATAGCTGCGGCCCTCGCGGACGCCCCGCAGCAATTGCGAAAACGCGCGATTGGCCTCGGCCGCCGAGATGACTTCTTCCATCGCTTCCTCCCGAGTAGTGATATTACCTACAATCGGGGCAGGCTGCAGCGGAAACCATCGCCTTCCTTGACGCGGTCATGTAGCTTCTCCCGTGCGTTCCGCGAGGGAGACCGCCATGCCCGACACCTTTTCGTTGCCGTCCGCCGATCCGGCGAGCCTCGGCTTTGCCGCCGCGCCGCTCGCCCATCTCGACCGCCTGATCCGCCGGCACATCGAGGAGAGGCGCTACCCCGGCGCCCAGATCGCACTCGCGCGGCACGGCAAGCTGGCGCTCTTCCGCAGCTACGGCAGCGTCGGGACAGGGTCCCGCTCGGCCCCGACCGGCGCCGACACCCTGTTCCTGCTGTTCAGCCAGACCAAGGTTTTGACCAGTTGCGCGGTGTGGACCCTGATCGAGGAGGGCCGGCTCTCCTCGATGGACCGCGTCGCCGACCACCTGCCGGAATTTGCCGCGCGCGGCAAGAGTGAGATCACGCTCCACCAGGTGATGACGCACCAGGGCGGGTTTCCGAGCGGCGATGTCAGCCGGGCGACCTGGACCGACCACGCACGGATGCGCGCCGAGGTCTGCGACTTCTCGCTCGACTGGACGCCGGGCACGCGGCTGCAATACCACCCGCGCGCCGCGCATCTGACACAGGCGATGGTGATCGAGGCGGTGACCGGAGAGGATTACCGCACCGTGATCCGCGAGCGGGTGCTGGCGCCGCTGGGGCTGGCGAACGAAATCCTTGTCGGTGTGCCGCCGGCCGAGCAGGGGCGCTGCGCCGACACCGAAGCGGCCGAGCCGCGCGACAACTCGCCCGAGTTCAAGGCCGCCGGGATGCCGAGCGGCGGCGGCTATGCGACCGCGCGCGGGATCGCCGCGTTCTACCAGATGCTGCTCGGCCGAGGCCGGCTCGGCGATGTGCGGCTGTTGTCGCCGCGGCTCGTCGCCTATGTCATCCGCAATCACACCGGCGATCGCCCCGACGACGCAATGAGCGGCATCCCGATGCATCGCGGTCTCGGACCCCATGTGCGCGGCGACAGCGAGCGCATCCGCGGTCTCGGCACGCTCGCCGCGCCCGAGACCTTTGGCCACGGCGGCGCCGGGACCTCCTACTCCTGGGCCGATCCGACAAGCGGGGTGTCGTTCAGCTATCTGACCAACTACGTGCAGCCCGACCCGTGGCATTCGCTGCGGCTCGACCGCATCGCCAACCTCGTCCACGCGGCGATCGATTGACGCCGGAGCGGCCAAAGCCCGGCTCACCGCGGCAAAGGCCGGGACTAAACATCTAGCACGGCTCGGAGGCAGGAGGCTGATAGCGCTTGACATCGATCTCGCCGGCGCGGCGGCGCATCGCCTGGGCGTCGTGCCACGCCTGCATGCGCAGCAGCATCTCCATATTGACGCCGAACGCCTTTTCGATGCGCAGCGCCATCTCCGGCGACAGGGCCGTGTGGCCGTTGACAAGGTCGGACAGGGTGGCGCGCCTCACACCGAGCACCGCCGCCGCCTCGCTGATGCTCAGACCGAGTTCGTCGAGAATTTCGTCGCGGATGAAAGCGCCCGGGTGCGGCGCGGTCATCCCGATCGTCGCGGCTGTGTCGCTCATCAGTGGTAGTCCTCCAAATCGAGATCACAGATTTCCCCCAGTCGGATCTCAAAGGTCAGCCGCCAGTTGCCACTTGCCGAAAGGCTCCATATTCCGGCGCGGTCACCCTGAAGCTGATGAACGCGCCAGCCCGGCGGCCCGATGACACCGTTCATGTCGGCAGCCGAAATCAGCACCGCGAGGATGTTGCGCACGCGCCGCACGAGATCGGGGCGGATTTCCCGGCTGTCGTCATCCTCAAGGAGGCGCAACAGCCCACGATGCCGAACGCTGCGAACGACCATGCCGTCTTATGTACGCTGACACCGTACAGATGTCAAGCGGTGCTCCGGCGCTGTGTTTGTCGAGCGGGCCTACGATTTTACAGAGTGGCACTGCGAGAAAGTTGATCGAGCACAGCTCTTACAACTCCTGACGGCAAATCCTATCTACGGTAGTAACTATGGTCATTATACGGTCTGGGCAAAATGAGCTTGGCATTAACTGACACCCGGCAGATGGGTGAGCGTATGCGCGAGGAATGGTTAGTTGATATTGCGAAGCGGAGCGCCGCTGAGCACTGGGCAAAAAACACGGCCCAGAGGATGGCCCGCTCTGAAGTGAACGAAGCTGCTGAGGTTGGCCACCTCAAAAGTAAAAATGCTATGACCACCGCAGCCTGTGAG
>JBOHMF010000192.1:0-7947 GCA_050730055.1 Allostellaceae bacterium | reverse complement strand
GCATCGGCCTTGTGTACCGCGGCGGCGTCGAGGATCGCCTGAAGGGGCTGCTTGATGCCCAGATTGACGACGCGGTAGCCGTTGTTGGTCAGGATGATATCGACGAGGTTCTTGCCGATGTCGTGGACATCACCGCGCACCGTGGCGAGCACGACGGTGCCTTTTTCCTGACCGGCGACCCGCTCCATAAACGGTTCGAGATAGCCGACCGCGGTCTTCATCGTCTCGGCCGATTGCAGCACAAACGGAAGCTGCATCTTGCCGGCGCCAAACAGCTCGCCGACCGTCTTCATGCCGTCGAGCAGAATGGTGTTGATGATGTCGAGCGGCGCATAGCGTTGGAGCGCCGCGTCGAGATCGGTTTCGAGCCCCTGCCGGTCGCCATCGACGATGCGCTGGGCGAGCCGCTCCTCAAGCGCTTCCGGCCGGCCGCGCTTTTCGGCCGGAGCAGCGGTGCGGTCCTGAAACAGTGCGATAAAGGCGTGCAAAGGATCGTAGCCGGGGCGGCGGCGATCAAAAATCAGGTCCTCGGCGACCCGCACCTCCTCTTCCGCGATCTTGTGCAGGGGCAGGATGCGCGAGAAATGCAGGATCGCGCCGGTGAGACCGCGGCGCAGCGCGTGATCGAGAAAGACCGAGTTGAGGACGTGCCGCGCCGCCGGCGCGAGACCAAAGGAGATGTTTGAGAGGCCGAGGAGGATCTGGCACTCGGGCAGGGCTTTTCTGATCTCGGCGATGGCATCGAGAGTTTCGAGACCGAGCTTGCGGTCGTCGGCGTTGCCGGTGCAGATCGTAAAGGTCAACGGATCGATCAGCAGGTCGGAGGGTGGCAGCCCATACCGGCCGCAGGCAAAATCATGGAGCCGCCGGGCAATTTCGACCTTCTTCGCGGCCTCCTTGGCCATGCCCTCTTCGTCGATGGTCAGCGCGATGACCGCGGCGCCAAAACGGCGCGCCAGCACCATCCGCTTTTCGGCCGCTTCTTCGCCGTCCTCGAAATTGATCGAATTGATGACCGGCTTGCCGCCATAGAGCTTGAGCGCCGCTTCGAGCACCGGATATTCGGTCGAGTCGAGGACGAGCGGCGCATGGACGGCGCCGCGCAGGCGCGTCACCGCCGCGCTCATATCGGCGATCTCGTCGCGGCCGACAAAAGCGGTGCACAGATCGAGCGCGTGCGAACCCTCCTTGACCTGCTCGCGCCCGATCTCGACGCAGCCCTCCCAGTCGCCCGCGTCCTGCAACTGGCGGAACTTGCGCGAGCCGTTGGCATTGCAGCGCTCGCCGATCGACAGGTAGGCGTTTTCCTGACGCAGCGGCACCTGACCGTAGAGCGAGGCGATCGCGGGGACCCAGACCGGATGGCGAGGGCGCGCCGCCGGCCGGCGGCGGTCGCGCCCGAGGCGCCGCAGCATCCGGTCGAGCGCGGCGATGTGCGCGGCCTCGGTGCCGCAGCAGCCGCCGATCAGGTTGATCCCGTCTTCAAGGACAAAGCGTTCGAGCCATTGCGCCAACTCGTCGGGACCCAAGGGATAGCAGGTGCGCCCGTCGATCAGTTCGGGCAGACCGGCGTTGGGCTGCACCGAGATCAATCCCGGCCAGTTCTCGCCAAGCCATTTGACGTGCTCGGCCATCTCGCGCGGGCCGGTCGCGCAATTGAGGCCGAGGAGCGGCACGTCGAGCGCATGAACGATCGTTGCCGCGGCGGCGATGTCGGCGCCGACGAGAAGGGTCCCGGTGGTCTCGACCGTGACCTGGACGAGGATCGGGGTATCGCGTCCGGCTTCCTCGCGGGCCCGCTTGGCGCCATTGACCGCCGCCTTGATCTGCAACGGGTCCTGGCAGGTCTCGATGAGGATCGCATCGACGCCGCCGGCAATGAGGCCGGCGCACTGCACGCTGAGCGCGTCCTCCAACTCCTGATAGCCGATGTGGCCGAGCGAGGGGAGCCGCGTGCCCGGTCCGAGCGAACCCAGCACAAAGCGGGTGCGCCCGTCATGGGCAAACTCGGCGATCGTCTCGCACGCCAGTTCGGCGGCGCGGCGGTTCAAGGCAAAGGCGCGCTCGGCGAGGCCGAATTCGCCGAGCGTGATCGGCGAGCCGCCAAAGCTGTTGGTCTGCACCGCATCGGCGCCGGCTTCGAGATGGCTGCGATGGATCGCGCGCACGAGATCGGGGCGGCTCTCGCACAGGATCTCGGTGCAGTTCTCGTGCCCCTGGAAATCGCGTTCGACATCAAGGGCGAGCGCCTGCACCCGCGTCCCTATCGCCCCATCGCAGAGCAGCACGCGATCGGCGAGATAGTCGAGAAGATGGGGCATCGGTGAAGGCTCGGTTCCGGGTTACGCCGCCGCGGCGACCGGCCGGGCCGCACGCACGCCGAGGAGGTGACAGATCGCGACGATCAGATCGGCGCGGTTCAACGTGTAGAAATGAAACTCATGGACGCCGTTCCTGTGCAGCCGGCGGCACTGCTCGGCGGCGAGCGAGGCGGCGACCAGGCGGCGGGTGTCGGGATCATCGTCGAGCCCGTCGAAATGCGCTTCCATCCAGGGCGGGATCGAGGCGCCGCAGGCGGCGCTGAATTTGCGGATCTGCGCGAAATTGGTGACCGGCAGGATTCCGGGGACGATCGGCACCCCGATCCCGGCCGCCGCGGCGCGGTCGCGAAAGCGCAGATAGGGATCGATGTCAAAGAAATACTGAGTGATCGCGCGGCTCGCCCCGGCGTCGATCTTGGCTTTCAGATTGTCGAGATCATGTCTCGGGCTTGACGCCTCGGGATGGGTTTCGGGATAGGCGGCGACGCTGATCTCAAAGGGAGCGATCCGGCGCAGCCCGGCGACCAGATCGCGGGCATAGGCGTAGCCCTCGGGATGCGGCCGATAGCCGGATGCCCCCTCGGGCGGATCGCCGCGCAGAGCCACGATATGGCGCACCCCGGCCGCCCAGTACTCGGCCGCGACGGCATCGATCTCGGCGCGCGCGGCCGCCACGCAGGTCAGATGCGCGGCCGGTTCGAGGCGGGTTTCCTGGCGGATGCGGTGCACCGTGGCGTGGGTGCGCGCGCGCGTCGAGCCGCCGGCGCCGTAGGTGACCGAAATAAAGCGCGGCCTCAGGGGCGCGAGCCGCTCAATGACCTGCCACAGCCGTTCTTCCATCTCCGCCGTCTTGGGCGGAAAGAACTCGAACGAGACGCGCGGCGGTCGTCCGTCAAAATCGCCGACGGGATCGGCGGCGAGGATGCCGGAGCGCAAGTCCGGGACGGATGTTCCGATCATCGGCCAAGCTCCCCCTCGATCAGCGCGGTGCGGCGTTTCATGGTCTCGTTGCGGACGCCGGACGGCCCGGGCCGGCGTCCGACCCAGATCGCCACGGTCAGCGGATGGCCCGGCAGATGACGCGGCGGCATCGGATCGAGGCTGGCGGTGCGGCACCATTCCATCATCTCGGCATCGGCAAAGCCGAGGCGGCGATGGGCGTGCTCCTCGCGCAGGAATTCGAGCGCGTGCGGGGCGAAATCGACCAATACCAGGATGCCGCCCGGTCGCAACACGCGCGCCGACTCGGCGATCGCCGCCGCCGGGCGGTCGGCATAATGCAGCACCTGATGCACGACGACGGCGTCAAACGAGGCGTCGGGCAGAGCCAACCGGTACATGTCGCCAAGCCGCACCGAGCCGTGAACCAGCCCGGCGCGTTCGAGATTGACGCGGGCGACGGCGAGCATCTCGCGCGACTGGTCGATGCCGAGCGCGTGCTCGACCCGCGGCGCCAGGATCTCCAGCATCCGGCCGGTTCCCGTGCCGATGTCGAGAAGATCGCGCGGATCGGCCGCGGCGATGATCTCAACGAGTGCCGCCTCAACCTCGCGCTCGTCGATATAGAGCGAGCGGATGTGATCCCAGTGCGCGGCGTTCTCGCGAAAGTAGGCGCTCGCCAACGCGGCGCGCTGACGCTTGATCTCGGAGAGACGCTGAAGGTCGAGGGCGATCGTCGGATCGTCCGCGCCGCAGGCGGCAACCAGTTGGCGCGCCAGGGCGCCGCCGCGACCGGCCTCGCTGAGCCGGTAGAAGACCCAACTGCCCTCGCGAAAGCGGTCGAGCAGCCCGGCCTCGCACAGGAGCTTCAGATGGCGCGACACACGCGGCTGGCTCTGCCCGAGGATGTGGGTCAGTTCGGTGACGGTCAATTCGCCGCGCGCGCACAGCACGAGAAGCCGCAGACGGGTCGGCTCGGCGATCGCGCGCAACGCCGCCAGCAGCTCCTCCATCGCCTCCGTCCCTCTCTATGTCGAGAGTAAGATATAGAGATATCTTTATATGAGCAAGCGAAATCGAGTTGGCGGGTCGCGGCGGCGGCGGTTAGTTTTTGCTTAAACCGGGGATCGCAATGCTGCCGCGCTGTGTATACCAGCCGGCGGGCGGTGCACGCGCTTCCGCCGCCGCTTGCCGAACCGGCGAGTTTGCCACCATATTCCCGCCAGTTTCGAGGGTGAGAGCCTGATGCAGAGCCGATCAAAAGCCCGCCGCCTGTTGCGCCTCGCCGCGTCGGGCCTGCTTCTCGCCGGGATCTCGGCCTGCGCCGCGCCGCAGCGGACGGCCGGCTTGGGCAATTTTGACGATCCCTTTGAGCACACCAACCGCAAGATTTTTGCCTTCAACCAAAAGGTTGATGAGCACGTCATCCTGCCCGTCGCAAAAGCCTATCAGCGCGCGCTGCCGCAGCCGGCGCGTGATTCGATCCACGCCTTTTTTCGCAACCTGCGCGCCCCGGTCATCTTTGCCAACGACGTGCTGCAAGCCGACTTCCCGGGAGCGGGCAAGACCCTTCTGCGCTTTGTCGTGAACACGACGCTGGGCGGCGCCGGCTTTGTCGATCTCGCCGGGCGCTGGGGTATTCCCTATCATTACGAGGATTTTGGCGCGACCTTGGGGGTGTGGGGTCTGGCTCCCGGACCCTATCTCGTCATTCCGGTCCTCGGCCCCTCCGATCCCCGCGATCTCGCCGGCGACATTGTCGAAGGGTATGTCGATCCCTGGAATCATACCGCATCGGACCAGGGCTATGTCTGGATCCCGTTTGTGCGCAGCGGGATCAACGGCATCGATACGCGCTCGCGCTATATCAAGACGCTGGCCGATCTCAAGCGCACCTCGCTCGATTACTATGCGGCGATTCGCGCACTCTATCTGCAACGGCGCGCTGCGCTAATCCGCCACAAAGGGGTTCTGCCGCCCAACCCGTCGCTGTCGCAACGCCTGAACCCGGCGCCGGTGCCGGTTGTTACCTTCCAAGCACGCAACGGCTCCGAGGTATCCCCGTGATCCTGCGACGCTTCTTTCTGGTCTTTCTGGCCGCCGCCCTTCCGCTGGGTCTGGGCGCGGGGCCGGCGCTGGCCGCGCCCGACCCGGCCGCCTTTATCAACCATCTCGGCAATGAGGCGCTGGCGGTGTTGCGGCCGGCGGCCAGCCCGGAACAGCGCGCGGTCGCGTTCCGCTCGCTGTTCCGCCGCGATTTTGATGTCCCCCAGATCGCGCGGTTTGTCCTCGGTCCCTATTGGCGGGTGGCGACGCCGGCCCAGCAGCACGAGTTCATCCACCTGTTCGAGAACTATATCGCCCTGGCCTACAGCAGCCGGTTGTCGGAGTATTCCGGCGACAAGCTCGTCGTCACCGGCAGCCGGGTGATGCCGGGCGGGGCGGTCGTGGACAGCGAGGTTCCGCGCCAGGACGGTCAGCCGGTGCGGATCGAGTGGCGCCTGACGCGCTACGGCAACACCTATAAGATCAACGATGTCGTCGTCGGCGGGATCAGCATGGCGATCACCCAGCGCTCGGAATTTGCTGCGGTGATCCAGCGCGACGGCGGTGATGTGCAGGGCCTCTTGGAGACGTTGCGGGCCAAGACCGCCGGTCTCTCCGGTTCCTGAGAGAGGATTTCGGAAGACCGATCAGCCGCGCGTGAGCGGCTTGTAGCGCAGGCGGTGCGGCTGCTCGGCGGCGGCGCCGAGGCGGCGCCGGCGGTCGGCCTCATATTCGGCATAATTGCCCTCAAACCACACCGTCTGGCTGTCGCCTTCAAAGGCGAGGATGTGCGTCGCCACCCGATCGAGAAACCAGCGGTCGTGGGTGACGACGACGGCGCAGCCGGGAAAGTCGAGCAGCGCCTCTTCGAGCGCGCGCAGAGTATCGACATCAAGATCGTTGGTCGGCTCGTCGAGCAGGAGGAGGTTGGCGCCCTCCTTCAACATCTTGGCGAGATGGACACGATTGCGCTCACCGCCCGACAACTGCCCGACGCGCTTCTGCTGATCGGCGCCGCGGAAGTTGAAGAGGGCGCAGTAGGCGCGGCTGGCGATGCGTCGGCGGCCGAGATCGATCTCGTCGGCGCCGCCGGAAATCTCCTCCCACACCGTATGACCGGCGCCGAGCGCATCGCGCGACTGATCGACATAGCCGAGCCTGACACTGTCGCCGATCCGCAAGGTGCCGGCATCGGGCGGTTCGGCGCCGGTGATCATGCGAAAGAGCGTGGTCTTGCCAGCGCCGTTGGCGCCGATCACCCCGACGATGCCGCCGGGCGGCAGGCGGAAATCGAGCTTTTCGATCAGGAGCCGGTCGCCAAACGCCTTTCTGAGGCTCTCGGCGGCGATCACCAGATCGCCGAGGCGGGGGCCGGGCGGCAGCACGATCTGGGCGGTTTCCGGCGCCTTCTCGCGGCTTTGCGCGAGGAGCGCGTCATACGCCTGGAGCCGCGCCTTGCTTTTGACTTGGCGCGCGCGCGGACTCTCTCGCACCCATTCGAGTTCGCGTTCGAGCGTGCGCTGGCGCGCCGCTTCCTGCCGGCCCTCCTGTTCGAGCCGCTGGCGCTTCTGTTCGAGCCAGCCCGAATAATTGCCCTCATAGGGGATGCCGCGGCCACGGTCGAGTTCTAGAATCCAGCCGGCGACCTCGTCGAGAAAATAGCGGTCGTGGGTGACGGTGACGACGGTGCCGGGGTAGTCTTCGAGAAACCGCTGGAGCCACGCCACCGATTCGGCGTCGAGATGATTGGTCGGCTCATCGAGCAGCAGAAGGTCGGGGCGCTGCAACAGGAGCCGGCACAAGGCGACGCGGCGCCGCTCGCCGCCGGAAAGGGTGGCAACCGCGGCGTCGCCCTGCGGGCAGCGCAGCGCGTCCATCGCGATCTCGACCCGACGGTCGATTTCCCAGCCCTCGGCCTGATCGATCTGCTCCTGCACCTCGCTCTGCTCGGCGAGCAGAGCATCCATCTCGGCGGGCGCGAGATCCTCGGCAAAACGCGCCGAGAGCGTCTCAAAACGCGCGAGGAGGGCGCGGGTCTCGGCGACACCCTCGGCGATGTTGCCAAATACATCCTTTTCGGGATCGAGCACCGGCTCCTGCGGCAGATAGCCGACCCGGGCGCCGTCCGCCGGCCACGCCTCGCCGGCAAAATCTCGCTCCTCACCGGCCATGATGCGCAGCAGGGTCGATTTGCCGGCGCCGTTGGCGCCGAGGACGCCGATCTTGGCGCCCGGCAGAAAGGACAGGAAGATGTCCTTCAGCACCTCGCGCCCGCCCGGATAGGTCTTGCCCAGACCCTTCATCACATAGATGTATTGATAGGCCGCCATGGGGAGACTCTCTGCGGTGGGGCGCGGCGGCGTCAAGCCTGTTGCGGCGCCGGTGCGGAGTCCTGGCGCCCGGGAATGGCGCACGCGGTTTCTTGACAGGCTGGTAAGTAAGCGCTTACTTTGCTGCTTGCGATGGCTGCCACCCGTCTCGACAACGACGAGCGCCACACCGCGATCCTTCTCGCCGCGGTGCCGCTCTTTGCCCGCAAGGGCTTTGCCGGCACCACGACCAAGGAAATCTCCGAGGCCGCGGCGATCTCCGAGGCTCTTCTGTTCCGCCATTTCCCGAGCAAAAAACAGCTTTATGACGA
>JBOHMF010000191.1:0-7971 GCA_050730055.1 Allostellaceae bacterium | reverse complement strand
CAACGCGAGCCGTCATAGTGCGTTGTCGTATGAGCGTGCCGGTCAGATCGAGATGCAGCTCAGCGAGGAGGTGGCGAGGCTTACGGCGATGGCCGAGGCGACCGACCAAGCAGATCTGCCGGATGGCATGGCGATTCCCGAGGAACTGGCGCGGCGCGAAAAGCGCCTGGCCGAGATCGCCCGGGCGCGGGCCATCATCGAGGCGCGGGCGAAGGAGCAGTATGCGCGCGAGCAGGCCGAGTATGAGGCCAAGATGGCGGCGCGCGCAGCCGGAAGTGCCGAGACCGGCAACAGGCCGGGGGGCCGGCCGCCGGCACCTCCTGTGGCAGCGCCGGGTCCGGCGGATCAGGTCAATCTGACCGACGAAGAGCAACGGATCATGCCGATGGCGGGTGGCGGGTTCGAGCAATGCTACAACGCGCCGGCGGTGGTGGCTGCGGGCAGCCTCCTTGTGGTCTCCGGCGATGTCGTAGAGGCAGCCAACGACAGGCAACAACGGCTGCCAGTGCCGGGGGAACTCGCCGCACTGCCGGGCGAACGTGGCCCGGTCGAAACTTTGCTCGCGGATACCGGGTATTTCAGCGGGGCGAACGCCGATGCGTGCGCTGCCGCGGCGATCGATCCGCTGCTCGCGCAAGACCGGCAGAGCTATTACCCGCCGCTGTCGGAGCGCACCACCGCCGATCCGCCGGAGCCGGAGGACCCGACGCGGGTCGAGGCGATGGCACATCGCCTGCAGACCAAAGCTGGCAAGGCCCTCCATGCACTGCGCAGGCAGATGCCGGAACCGGTGTTCGGGATCATCAGATCGGCCATGGGTTCCCGACAATTCTCACTGCGCGGCCAGGATAAGATCCGCCGCGAATGGAAACTCGTGACCATGGCCTGGAACAGGAAGAGGCTCTTCGCCTTCGTAGGCGCGGTTTGAACGAAAACCGCGCCCTCCTGGCGTACGCCACCGCGCTGGGGCCCGCCAGCGTGCCAAAAAATCGACCAAAGCAGGTTCGGCCCGCCGCAAGCCGCCTCGGCTCAGCCAACACAGGGCTCCCGGCGCCCGGTCGGCCGCCGCCGGTCAACCGGCCGCCAACTCACCCCGACAGCCTGCCAGGCCCAGCCATCGTCCCCGGGTCAAAGCCGCCACCAGGGCCATTGCAACGCAATTTTTGGCACGGCCGCGCGTTTACGTGGAAGGGACACGGCGATGCTGCGCTTCATCCTCTCCCGGGTCGTCGCTTCAGTAGCCATGATACTGGCAGCTACGGTCGTGGTGTTCCTGATCGCCAACACGGTCCCAGGCGATCCTGTGCTCATCGACCTCGGCGACATGGCGGCGTCGAATCCGAAGATCGTCGCTGAATTTCGACACAAATACGGCCTCGATAAGCCGCTTCCGGAGCGCTACTTCATATTCCTCGATGGCCTGCTGCATGGCAACCTTGGTATCTCGATCGTCTCGCAGCGACCGGTGCTCGACGATATCGAGCAGTACGCTCCGGCGACGATCGAACTGGCGAGCTGCGGCTTTTTCCTTGCAGTGATCGTCGGAATCCCGCTTGGCATCGTCGCGGCGGTGAGACGTGACACCTGGATCGATCACGTGGCGCGGGCAATTTCACTCTTAGGCGTTGCCTCTCCTACCTTCTGGCTTGCCTTCATCTTGCTGGCGATCTTCTACGGTGCGCTGCACATCGCCCCGGGACCGGGGGAGTTCGACCCGATTGCTATCCCGCCACCGCATGTGACGGGGTTTTATCTTGTGGACACGCTGCTGGCGGGGGAATGGGGCGGCTTCGTAGACACCGCCTACCATCTGATGCTGCCTTCCATCGTGCTCGCCGCTTCGACCGTCGGCCTGATCACCCGCACCACGCGGGCAAGCGTGTTGGAGTGTATCCGGCAAGATTACGTCCGCACAGGCCGCGCCAAGGGACTGAAGGAACACCAGGTGATCTTGCGGCACGTGTGGCCGAACGCTATCATTCCCGTGGTCACCCTTGGTGGCCTCGCCTACGCCAACCTCCTCACAGGTGCCGTCCTTACGGAAACCGTGTTCTCGTGGCCCGGGCTCGGACGGTACACCTTCATCAGTGCTTCCTCGCTCGATTTCCCGGCGATCATGGGCATCACATTGGTGGTTGCAATCGCCTACCTGGTCGTCAACCTTCTGGTCGATATCAGTTACGCTTTCCTCGATCCCAGAGTCCTCCAATGAGTGGCGCGGCGCTTTCGCTCGAGCGGCGATACCGAGCTCGCTGGCTCCATCGCTGGTGGGGCCGTTACGGGCTTGCCTCTATTGGCGCGGGAATCGTCGTAGCCTGGGCAGCAGTTGCAATTTTCGCTCCTGCCATCGCGCCATATCGTCCAGACGTCGTGAAGGTTGGCATCCGTCTCCTGCCGCCCTCCTTGCGGCACGTGATGGGGACCGACGCCCTGGGGCGGGACGTACTCTCACGGCTGCTGTTCGGGGCACGCATTTCGTTAGCAACCGGAGTCATCATAGAAGTCGTCGGGGCATCAGTGGGGACGCTGATCGGCGGCGTCGCCGCGTACGCGGGAGGGGTGGTTGAGTGGGCGCTGATGCGCCTTACCGATCTCTTTCTTTGTTTCCCCCCGCTCATCCTTGCCCTCGCCATCGGGGCCGCTCTCGGCGTGGGAACCACCAATACGATCATTGCCATATTGGTGGTGTGGTGGCCGAAGTACGCACGCCTGGCGCGCAGTCTGGTGCTCCAGCAGCGGGCGCTTGAGTATGTCGAGGCGGCGACGGTAGCCGGCTACAGACCCACGCGCATACTATTGCGCCATATCATGCCCAACGCGATCGGACCGCTGCTCGTTCTGGTAACGCTTGACATCGGTAACGCAATACTCACGTTCGCCGGGCTCTCGTTCCTTGGCCTTGGGGTGATCCCGCCGACGCCGGAATGGGGTTCCATGGTCGCTGCAGGGGTCCAATACGTCTCGCAGTGGTGGGTAGCGGCGTTCCCGGGCCTTGCGATCCTTACCGTGGTTCTCGGCTTTAATTTCCTTGGCGATGGCATTCGCGATTGGCTCGACCCGAAAGCGATGCGGCGCTGATGCCGGTACTGCGGTCACCGGATGTGCCGGGTGCGCCGGTTCTTCGCGTCCAAGGGCTGTGTGTTTTCTTTCCTACCAATAGCGGCGTGATACGCGCCGTGGATGACGTCAGTTTCTCGCTCGCGGCCGGCGATACGCTAGGCCTGGTAGGTGAATCAGGTTCGGGGAAAAGCACGGCGGCGCTGGCAATCATGCGGCTGATCGAACCGCCCGGCGTTATCGCCGGCGGTACGATTGAGTTCCATGGGCGCGACGTACTGAAGATGCGCGACGCGGAGCTCTGTGCCATGCGCGGCGGCGATGTCGCCATGGTATTCCAGGATCCAATGACATCGCTCAATCCGGTTCTCAGTGTGGCCCGGCAGCTTTCCGAAGCGATGGTCGTGCATGGCCGGCCGGCAGCGGAGGCTAAGAGGCGCTCCGTGAGCCTGCTTGGACGCATGGGCTTGACCGCGCCGGAGCGTGCTATCGACTCCTATCCGCATCAGTTCTCAGGCGGCATGCGCCAGCGCGTGGTCATAGCGATGGGAATGAGCAACGAACCGGCCTTACTGCTGGCGGACGAACCGACCACGGCACTGGACGTCACGATCCAGGCACAGATCCTCGATCTTTTGCGGGAACTCAATAGAGACTTCGGCACCACAATCATGCTGGTCAGTCATAACCTGGCGGTGGTGGCCAGCCTGTGTACGCGCGTGGCCGTAATGTACGCGGGTGAAATCGTAGAGGAGGGCCTTACCGAAGAGGTGTTGAAAGCGCCGCGCCACCCCTACACATGGGCGCTGATGAACGCGGTTCCCCGTCTCGACGCACCGCTGGGGGACGGGCGGCGACTGAGTACGATCGAGGGCGCACCACCTCATCCCCTTGCCTTTCCGATAGGTTGCCGGTTTGCTCCCCGCTGCCCCTTCCGCCGGGAAATCTGCACCGCGGAACATCCGCAGCTTCAAGCCGTCGCGCCAGGGCATCTCTCGCGCTGTTGGGTTGCGGCCGAAGGCCAGGTGTTCCACCCGGAAAAGGCTTCTCGCGTAGCTGCTACATCAGCCCCACCAGAGACCAGCACACCACGGCTGCCGCCGCTCGTTACCGTGCACGGCCTCGTCAAACACTTCCGCCTGTCTCATAGGATGTTCGAAAAGGCGCGCGCGGTCCATGCGGTCGACGGCCTCGATTTCGAGATCGCCGCCGGCGAGACGCTCGGTGTGGTCGGCGAGTCAGGCTGCGGCAAATCAACGCTCGGCCGCCTGCTGCTGCGTATTCACAAGCCGGATGCCGGCCGGATTTACTTCGATGGGCACCAGATAGCACAGGCATCTCCCGCATTTATCCGACCACTGCGGCGGCGGATGCAGATGATATTCCAGGACCCCTACGCAAGCCTCAATCCACGCATGACCGTGGGACAAATCCTGACCGAACCGCTTCGCTATTACAACCTCGCAACAGGAAGCACGGAGGCACAGGATCGGGTCGCGGCGCTACTCGACCTCGTTGGTCTCCCTTCCGACGCAGCGCAGCGATACCCTCACGAATTCTCCGGCGGGCAGCGCCAACGTGTCTCAATCGCCCGAGCGCTCGCACTCAAGCCCGACTTCATTGTCGCCGACGAGCCGGTCTCTGCGCTCGACGTCAACATTCAGGCGCAGATTATCAACCTGATGATGGACCTTCAGAAGCGGCTTCGCCTCACCTATATGTTCATCGCCCACGATCTTGCATTGGTACGTCACATCTCCGACCGCGTCATGGTGCTCCACCTCGGGCAAGTGGCGGAGATCGCCGGGGCTGCAGCGCTATTTGCCGAACCACTCCATCCTTATACCCGCTATCTGATCTCCGCGATTCCAGTCCCCGATGTGGGTGTGGAGCGGGCACACCAGAGGCAGATCCTCTCTGGCGAACCAGCCAGTGCGATCAATCCCCCTTCCGGCTGCCGTTTCCGCACACGGTGCCCGCTGGCGCAGGCGATCTGCTCTGCGCTGGTGCCTTCCTTCGTCGAAGCGCGCCCTGGACATTTCGTTGCCTGCCACTTTCCTGGGACACCATGAAAGTGCAACTGACGCCGTCACGTCACATCGGCGATGTCGAGCTGCCATCCGGCGGCCGTCAAAGGGAAGATCTTGATGCGGTCGCGGACGGCGATCCGGTAAATCGGCTGAAACAGCACTATCAGGTTCCCATATTCCACCATCTGCTTCTGGTACTCGGTCCAGAGTGCGATCGACTTCGTCCGATCCCGGGTCTGCTCGTCGGCAGCATCATTCACGAGCTTCCCTAGACTGGCAGGCGGATCCCAGCGCACACGCTTGGCCACGCGCCTAATCGAAGCGGCCGCCCATAGCCAATTGTCCACAGCCGGCGGATTCCAATAGGTGATCACGGCCGTTGAATGTGCGGTGAGGTATTGGGTGCGCATGGTAACCTGATCGAGCGGATCAAGGATCACCTTGATCCCGACCCGCGCGAGATCGGCCTGCACGTATTCGGCCAGCAGACTGTAGGCAATACCTCCGATCGCCGCCGTGCCATAGCTCAGCTTGAAAGAGAAGCCGTCAGGAAACCCGGCCTTCTGCAGCAGGGCCTTGGATTTGTCGAGGTCCTGGCGGAAGCCGACCTTCGCTGCGATCTCGGGTGTCGAGCCGAGAACACCGATCGGAAGGAAGGTCGCGGGCCGAACCGCCGCGCCACCGAGCAGCTTGTCACGGATCCCATCATAATCGATCGCATAGCCCACCGCCTGGCGTGCTTCCTGGACGGCCAGCGCCTTATTGAACCCCGCATACGCAGTGAGGGCCATATAGACGAAATCAAGACTCTCCAGCCGATCGACGCGCACGGATTTCGAACCCTTCAGGCTGACGAGCTGCTCCGGGATCAGGTTGAACGCGGCGTCGATGGTGCCGCGCTCAACCGCCAGGAGTTGCGTCGCGGACTCGGAGAAGTGGAGAATCACCACTCGCTCAAAGAAAGCCTTGGTGCCCCAGTAATACGGGTTACGCACCAGCTCGATCCTGGCGTTGCGTTCCCAGCCAACCAACGTATACGCACCGGTACCGCACGAATGTTGGTCGAGCCAACTGGTCGCCGTGTCTTTCGTCGCAGCGTCTGGCCCGGCAACACCTCCATGCGCTGCCAGCACTCTTCGATCGTAGACGGGGAAGGTGGGTGAACAAAGGATGTCGAGTATCGGGCGGTCAGGATCCCTGAGCAGAATATCGATATGGTCCGAATCGGCGACCGAGACACCCGTGATATTGCTGACATACAGTGCGGGCTGCCCGCGGAGGTTGAGCAGCCGATCGAACGACCATTTCACGTCCTCTATCGTCATCATGTTGCCGGAGTTGAATTTCACGCCCTTGCGCATGGCCATACGCCAGCCTTTGCCGTTGGGCGTGCGGCCCCATGTGGTTGCCAGGCTCGGCTGAAGGTCGATGTAGTTGCCGGGATTCATGGTGAGCAGCGCGTTGTAGGTCGCCTCAAGCGTCATTGGCGCGGTGTATTGTGCCTCCCTCGCCGGATCGAACGTCACCGTGTCACTGATGTCCATACCGATCACCAGCACGTCCTTGTGCGTCGCCGCGAGTGCCTGTTCGGGCAGGCCGAAGGCCAGCGCTGCTGCAGGGCCGGCGGTAATCAGCTCTATGAATGCCCGCCGGGTAACGCCATGAATCTTCGGTGTCATACCCCTTATCCTCCCGCCCGTTGGCATAGGCAGCGCCTCAGAGGCCATCTCACGCCAACGCTGGGGAGAAGCTTTACCATATTGGATAGCGTCAGCAAGATTCGGTGAAATGAACCTCGATTCCGAGACCAGGGGCTTAATTGGCAATGCGCCGATTCTGTGACACCGCACCTGTTCATGTCCGGACGGCCCCCTCCTGACAAGCAGCGCATGGGCGATTTCGGCACTCCGATCCGGCGCGCCGCCGTCGCCCCCGTCCCGGGGAAGTGATGAAAGCCCTCCCCGCCCGCCGGCTCGCGTGCTCGATCGTGAACCTGGTCGCGGGCGAGTCCGATTTCGGCCCGCCTCCGCACGATCGCGCCGCCGCTCAGGCGGCGATCCGCACCGCGTATGGCCTCTCGCCCTATTTCCGCCTCTCCATCGCGACCTCCCTCGGCATCCTCGAGCATGGCTGTACGCGCATCGCCGCGGCTCTGCGGAGCCTGCACTGATCGGCGGCCGCCGGGAACGGGATCATGCCATGAAAGCGATCGTCATCCACGCCCCGCACGACATCCGCCTCGATGAATGGTCCAGTGGCGCGGAGACTGCGCTGCCGCTCAACATGTTCGTGGCGAAGGAGCTCACGCTGCGCGGCACGTTCCGCTTCCACGAGGAATTCGCCTGGGCGGTGGACTTCATCGCGCGGCGGAAAACCGACGTGCGTCCGCTGCTCAGCGCGGTTCTGCCGGTCTCCGAAGCACGGCGCGCCTTCGACCTCGCCTCCGACCGCAGACAATCGATGAAGGTGCAGATCGCGTTCTGAACTCAGGGAACGCCCCGCCTGAAAGCCCTCTCCGCCCCCTTTTTGGGGCGGAGAGGGCTGGGTGAGGTGGGGGAAAGCTGGGCGAGACACAAGCAACTGTCCTTTTCGTTGCACTGCACGCAGCGCCGCGGGCGAGGGATTTCGTGTGTCAGCCATGAATGATTCCTGGGGCCAGGGAAGCGATGCCAAAGGCTGGCGTGTGGCCGGGCGCGGAGCAGCGCCCCGCATATTTTTCCAGCCAGCCCGCCCCGCCCCGCGCTCAGATGCCTTTCCTCAACTCCTCCGCGATCCGCTCGGCCGCCTCGGAGCCGGCTCTGACCGCCGCCTCCATCGATGGAAACTCGAGATAGTCCCCCGCCAGAAAGACCCGCCCCAACGGCGATGTCAGCGCCGGTTGCAA
>JBOHMF010000190.1:0-7986 GCA_050730055.1 Allostellaceae bacterium | reverse complement strand
GCGCTGGGTGATGCGCTTGTCGATGACATAGCTCTGCTGAAAAAAGAGCTGCCAGGGCGCGATCGTCGTCCCGACAATCGCGATGATCAGCAGCATGACATCGGCGAGCCTGCCGCCCTTTGGCAACTCCGGCACAAACAGATGGTGGGCGATCTGCCCGAGCGGCGGATGGATCGCGAGAAACACCGGGATCAACAACAGGCTGCCGACGACAAGGACGAGCGAAAAGCGCTCAAAGCGGCGAAAGCTGCCGGTCCCGGCCGCGAGCATGATCAGCCCCGCCGCCACCGCGATGCCGAGAAACTTGGGCACGCCGAGAAAATCGAACGCCAGGTTGAGGCCGATGAACTCGGTGACGATGGTGAGCGCGTTCAGGAGAAACAGGTCGATGACGCTGAACGCACCCCAGAACCGGCCAAAGCGTTCGAGGATCAGCCGCCCATGCCCAACCCGCGCGACGGCGCCAAGCCGCAGCACCATCTCCTGGTTCAGATAGAGGACCGGGACGAGGAGCGGCAGCGTCCACAACAGCGACAGGCCGAAATCCTGGCCGGCCTGCGTATAGGTGCCAAAGGCGCCGGCGTCGTTGTCGCCGACCATGACGATGAGACCCGGCCCCAAAATCGCCAGCAGGATCTTGAGCCGCGCGCCCCAGCCGCGGCGCGGCGCCGCATCGCCGTTTCGGATCGTGCCGAGCGCGCCGAGGATCGGCCCGGTATGCGGCGGGAAACCGGTCTGGGCGGCGGAGAGGGTGGCTTCGGTCGTGGAAGCCATGACGCTCTCCGTCATTCGCCGGTGCCGCTCGCCGGCGCCGGAGACTTGTCCGGCTTTGGGAGCTTTTCGGCGATGCCGAGCCGGTCGGCGCGCGCGCGCATCTCGGCCCACACCTCCTCGGGGGCGAGGCCGCATTCGCGCCACAGCACAACAAGATGGTAGAGAAGATCGGCGCTTTCGCGCACCACGGCGCGCGGCCGGTGGCGGGCCGCCGCGATCGCCAGCTCGCCGGCCTCCTCGACCAGCTTCTGCGCCATCTTGCTGCACCCGGAGGCGAGCAGGCGCGCGGTGCGCGGGTTGTCCCGCTCAGTGACGGCATCGAGAGCGTGATAGAGGCGCGCGATCTCGCCCGCTTCCGTGCCGCCGCACGGGACTGCGTTCGCCGCCGGGTTGTCGCTTGCGTGAAGGCGCGCGTCCGCCGCGAGGGCGGTTTCATGCCTTACCAGGGCAGCCATGTTGCATCCCTCCAGTCCCAGGTCGGGTGAAACCCGGGTGGAGCGGCGGCTGCCCTTTGGCGGGGACGGTTACAGCGCTGGCAACGCCGGCCCGGCCGGGGGACCCCGTCGTTTCACCCGGGGCGGGTGGCCCGCAGAGCCGGTCGCGTCGAGGCGACTGGGAGGCTCCGTGGGCGTCTTGCTAGATCGAGGTCCCATCGTTCCGTTGATGCTTCTGGTGAAAACCGCTCGGGCGCGGCCCGAGCCAGTCCGGCAGGTAGGCCGCCACGACCCTTCTGTCAACCGCAAAATTGCGGCTGTGGGGGCGCTTTTGGCAACGGCGCGGCGCGCCCGCCGGTTCCGCGCCAAAGAGCCTCGCCGTTCCCTAGCCGGGGATCGCCTCACGGCTCGATCCGAGAGAACAGATAGCTGCCGAGCGCGAGGAGGACCACCGAGAGCACCGCGAGGACGGCAAGATCAGTCAGAACGCCAAACTGCGAGGTGCGGCCAAAGGCGCCGCGCACCCCATCGACGCCATAGGTCAGCGGATTGAGGCGCAGGGCGGTCCGCAGCGGCGCCGGCAGACCCTCGACCGGGTAGAGCGCGTTCGAGAAGAAGAAGAGCGGCAGGACGATGAAATTCATCACCAGCGGAAAGCCCTGCATGTCGCGCAGGACCGAGCCGATCGCGGTGCCGATCGCGGTGAAGATGACGGCGATCAGAAACATGAAGAGGAGAGCCAACGGCAACAGCGTTGGCGACGCCACCCGGAACCCGGCAAAGAGGCAGATCACAAAGACGGCGACGCCCTGGATCAAGGCTACCGTCGCCGCACCCAGCGTGCGCCCGAGCACGATTTCGAGCCGCGACACCGGCGCCACCAGGGTTTCCCGGAGAAATCCGAACTGGCGGTCCCAGATCACCTCGATACCGCTGAAGACGGCGGTAAACAGGATGCCCATGACGATGACGCCGGGCGCGAGAAATTCGAGATAGTTGCCGGCGCCGGCGCGGGCAAAGGTCGGGCCGAGGCCAAAGCCCAGGGCCAGCAGAAACAGGATCGGCTGGCCGAGCGAGCCGACCATCCGCGCGCGCGAACGCGAATAGCGCTTCAACTGCCGCAGCCACAGAATCCCGGCGGCTCTCACCGGCGCCCCCGCCAGGCCTGCCGCATCATCCGCATGCGGTCCTGCGGCGCCGCCTCATCCGCGCGGATGGCGCGCCCGGTCAGCGCGATAAAGGCGTCTTCGAGGGTGGCGGCTCCGGTCCGGCGTTTCAACTCCGGGATCGCGCCTTCGGCGACGATGCGGCCGTGATCGATGATGGCGATGTCCTCGGCGACCCGCTCGGCCTCGTCCATGTAGTGGGTGGTGAACAGCACGGTGACGCCCTCGTCGCGGCTGAGGCTCTGCACAAAGCTCCAGATGTGGTTGCGCGTCTGCGGGTCGAGACCGGCGGTCGGCTCGTCGAGAAACAGGATTTTCGGCTGATGCAGCAGAGCGCGGGCAATTTCGAGGCGCCGTTTCATCCCGCCCGAAAAGCGCTTGACGTAATCGTCGCGCCGCTCCCACAGCTCGACAAAATCGAGGAGCGCGGCGATCCGCCGCCGGCGCTCGGCGCGCGCGACGCCGTAGAGAACGCCGTGCAGTTCCATGTTCTCATAGGCGGTCATCTCGTCATCGAGGCTCGGGTCCTGAAAGACGATGCCAAAGGCGCGGCGCACCTGTCTTGCCTCGCGCACCGGATCGTGCCCGGCGACGCGGATCGTGCCGGATGTCGGCGCCAGGATCGTCGTCAGCATCTTGATCGTCGTCGTCTTGCCGGCGCCGTTCGGCCCGAGAAAGGCGAAGATCCGCCCGGCCGCGACCGAAAACGAGATCCGATCGACAGCGGCAAAGCCGCCGAATTTTTTGACCAGATCGCGGACCTCGATGATCGCCGCCATGTCAGCTTGCAAGATCACATTCCGATCAATGGTGCCAACCCGTCTCGATTACCTCCCCTTTTACCCCATATCTGGACTTGTTCCGGACATCCACGTCTTTCTCGCCGTGATCTGAGTCGTTGAAGACGTGGGTGGCCGGCACAAGGCCGGCCACGGGGGATCAGAAGGGATGTCTGGGAAAGAGATTTAGCGCCCGACCGCGGCGCAGTCCACAGTCTCCGCGCCGCTTCTGGCGCAGAGCGGACAATCGCGGTAAGCCTTGACAACAAGCGGACGACGGTGCGGGGCGGGTCATGGCGCAGGATCAGGGAACGGGCGCGCAGCCGTTTTGTCTCGAAGAAGCGACGATCGACGATCTGCACGCGGCGATCCGGGAGGGGCGGACGACCTGCGTTCAGGTCGTGCAGCACTATATCGCGCGGGCGCGGGCCTATAACGGGGTGGCAAGCCTGCTTGTCACCAAAGACGGCGCCAGTGTGCCCAAAGCCAAGGGGACAGTTCGCGCCGGGGCGGCGCTCGCCTTCCCGACCGAGACTGTGAAAGCCGCGGCGATCCTGCCCGATCTCGACAACTACCAAGGGCCGCCGCTCGAATTTGGCCGCATGGAGGCGACCGCCTCCGATCCTTCCGTCCCGCAGCAATACGGGATGATCGCCGGCAAGCCCAACGCCGGGCAGTTGAACGCGCTTTCGACCTTGAACATCCGCGGCGAGCGCTCGGTGACGTGCCGCGGCGGTTTTGACCGGCATCCCGACGAGGGCCTTTTGCCGCCCGGCGCGCCGCCGGTGTGCGAGCATTTCCGCCAACTGCCCGACGCGCTCGAACAGGCCGCCCTCTTCGACGCCCGCTATGGCGGCAACCCCCCGCTCGCCGAGATGCCTCTCTACGGGGTCGTATTCTCGTTCAAGGACCCCTTTGATACCAGGGATATGCGCACGACGGCCGGGGGCGATGCGGGTTATGACATCGATTTTCCGGCGCGCGACCACGTTCTCGTCGAGCAACTGCGCAAGAAGGGTGCGATCATCTTCGCCAAGGCGGTTTGCACCGAATATAACGGACGCGCCGGCAACCCCGGCGGCCGCCACAAGCCGGAGCGCGTGCTGCCCTCGATCCTCGGCTATCAGCGCAGCACCTGGGGCGGAAACCCGGCCAATCCCTATGATACGACGCGCGCGGCCTCACTTGGCTCGTCGTCGGGTTCAGGCGTCTCGGTGAGCGCCAATCTGGTAATGGCGAGCCTTGGCGAAGAGACTCGCGCCTCGACCCGCGGCCCCGCCAACCATAACGCGCTCGCCCTGATCCTGCCGCACAAGGCGCTGCTCTCCTTCAACGGCGGGGCGATCGGCGCCGACATCTATTGCGACCGCACCGGGATTCTGGCGCGCACGATCGGCGATTGCGCCCGGATTCTCGACGCGCTCAAGGATGCGGAAACAGGCTACTACGACCCGCGCGACCCCTTTACAACGGTGCCGCGCTCTTCCGTGCTGAGCTCCTACGCGCGCCACGCCGGGGGATCGGGGGAGCCGGGCGCGCTCAGGGGCCGGCGCATCGGCATCGTGCGCGAATCGATGCTGGTGCGCCCGGGCGAACAGGCGACGGTGCCGATCGCCACCGCCGCGGCGCGCGAGATCAAGACCGTGCTCGGCGAAACGCTCGGCGCAACCCTTGTCGAATCGTCCGATCCGCTGTGGCAGCGCGACCCCGATCTCGAACAGATGAACCCCGATTTCCGCCGCGGTCTGGCGCGGCTTGTGCCGGTCTTTATGCCCGATCTGCTGTTCCGGTTGCGGGCCGACGGGACGCCGCTGTTCGCCGAGTTCGCGGCGGCGATCGCCCCGACCGAATTTGCTCAGGGCCTGGTCTTTGGCGGCGGCGCGATGGCGCCGATCGACTATATGGTCGAACTCGCCGAGGGGCGGATCGCGCCGCCCCAGAACCTCGACATCGCCACGATCCAGGAGCAGGAGCTGGCGCGGACGTTCCGTTTTCACATCCCGCAATATCTCTCGCGCCGCGCCGCCGACTGGCGCGAACACGGCTTTACCGAGAGCCTCGCCGATTTTGCGGCATTGAACGCCCGCTCAAAATTCTGGGGCGACGACGGCCGCGCCGCCTTCAGGAACTGGGAAGAGGTGAGCGACCCGCGCAATCCCTTGGGCGGACGGCAGGGCGTCGATGAGCGCATCATGCTGCGCGAACTCCTGCGCCGGCTCGATATGCTGGTGATCCTGGAGAACCGGCTCGACGCGCTGGTGCGCCTGCACACGCCGCTGCCACCGGCCAGGATCGGTGGCGCCCACGATCCCTTGGGCGGCGCCAACAACCTGCGCCCGGAATCCTTTTACGGCCCCAATGCCGGGCTGACCGAGGTGCTGATCCCGGCCGGCTATGTGACGACCGTTTACGATCCGGTCTTCAAGCTCGGCGAGGACGGCACGCGCTATGTTTCCGTGCCTTCCGACAAGCCGACGGCGATCCCGGCGCCGGGTCTGCCGTTCTCGCTCGTCTTTCGCGCCGAACCGGGCCGCGAGGATGTGCTGCTCGAAATCGCCTCGTCCTATGAAGCCGCCTCAAAACGCCGCGTCCCGCCGCCCGCCTTTGGAGCGCTCAAGCGCGAACCCATCAGTCAATGACCTACCAGTTCTGGCATGACTTTGCCGGTCCGCTTGCAACGGTGGTGGCTGCGCTTGTGGCCGTTTTTGTCACCTATCACTTCGGGCGCACGCAAGAACAAATTGCCCGTGAGCAGGCAAGGATTGCCAGACAGCAAGCCAGTATGGCCGAGGTTCGATTAACACATGATTTATATAACAGAAGATTCCCGATATTTGATGCTGCTTCACGATTATTATTTGAGATTCAGTCTGATGCAAAAATTTCTAGAGATAGTATTTCTACATTTCTCAAACATCGAGCAAATGCGGTATTTTTATTAAATGACGATTTGAGCAAATATCTTGAGGATTTTGCAATGAGAGCCGTCAAGTTGATGCGTACTCAGAAACGGTTAACAGAATCCAATCCTGGGCCGAGACTAGAGAAATTAGTCGACGAAGAGGCGGAGCTATTAAATTGGTTTGTCGCACAGCCTCAGATTCTGGAACAGAAGTTCAGGCCGTTTTTGATGTTAGATCAATCGCAGAATCAAAGGACGAAGTGAGATAGCATCAAAGAAAGATACAGGAGATGTCCATGCCCGCAAAGAGCTATGTCAGACCCGCGGTTTCCGCCCTGCCGACGAGTCCGCCGCTGCTCGCGTGCGGACGGTCTGGTTTGTGGCAATCGGAGAAACGGCCCCGCGATTGGTGACAGCCTATGCTGCGCCGGGAGACAAGCAATGATCAAGGAATTGGACCCTGTGGTGCTGACCGAAAACCTCCCGGAGCACGCCTTGAAAGCGGGCGACGTTGGCTGGGTCGTGATGGTTCATAGCGGGGGAGCCGGTTACGAGGTCGAATTTGTCACCTTGGCGGGTGAAACGGTTTCGGTTGTGACCATGTCGGCTCAAGCCGTGCGACCCGTGGGCAAAAAGGAGATTGCCCATGCGCGATTGGTGGCATGAACCGGAAACCGAACATCACGCGCCGGCAACTTGTCACCCTGGTCCGCCTCCATGCGGATGATTTCCCGGCACGAAAGGATCACGCACATGCCTTCTAAGCCCTACGTCCGCCCGACGAAATCCATGCTGCCCGCTGGCAATCTGCTGCTGCTGCCGCAGCCGGCGATTGCGCCCCTGACCCCGCCGGCGCATGTCGTCGATCTGATGACGCGCGACGGCTCGGCTGCGTTCGGGGCGGTATGGCGCGGCAGGGAGGCGAAGCTCGTCGAATGCCCGGCGCTGTCGGATTCGCTGCCCGAGTTCAAGACCACATACGACATCGAGCCCCATGCCGAACTCTTCGGCTTTGACGATTCGGCGTGGACCGTGATCGCCGCAGACGATCTCGGGGCCAGGCGGGGCGGCGGCATGGTCTCGTTCTTCTGGTATCGCGCGACACTGACGATCCCGGCCGAGGTTGCCGGCTTTGCCACCGCCGGCGCCAAGGCGGTGTTTCGGGTCAATGTCGATGATTATGCCGAGGTCTGGGTCAACGGCGAGATGCCGCGCGCCGCCGGGCGGCCCAGCCCCGCCGCGATCCAGGGCTTCAACATGCCCAATCGTCTGGTGCTCGGCGATACCGTCGCCCCCGGCGACCGCTTTGAGATCGCCGTCTTTGCCATCAACGGGCCGATCTCGGCGGCGCCGGCAAATTTTCTCTGGTTCCGCGAGGCGAAGGTCGAGTTCTATCGCTGAAACCAATCCTCACGCGGGAGAAAACGCATGAGCCTGACACTGGAAGAAGCCAACCGCATCCTGCGCGGCACGCTGGAAAAAGCGCAGGAACTCGGGATCAAGATCAGCGCCGCGGTGTGCGACGGCGGCGGGCGCCTCATCGCCTTTCAGCGCATGGACAATGCGATCTTTGCGGGGATCTATGGCAGCCAGGGGAAGGCCATCGCCTCGGCCGCCTTTGGCCGGGCGAGCGGCGAGATGGCGGCGCGCGCCGATCAGCCGACCCCGCGCGGCATCGCACTGGCCGAGGGCGGTCACATGATCATGGGCCAGGGCGCGCTGCCGATCATCAGGAACGGCGTCGTCGAGGGCGCCTGCGGGGTCGGCGGCGGCACCTCGCAGCAGGACGAGGACTGCGCCCGCGTCGGCCTTGCCATGCTGTAGCGAAACCGCGCAGGAAGAGACGCGGCCTACCGCAATTCGGGGAAATCCTCTTCCCGGAACTCGTGCGGGTCGCGCTCGCCCGCGGCGTGGCGGGCGGCCTCGGCGGC
>JBOHMF010000189.1:0-8043 GCA_050730055.1 Allostellaceae bacterium | reverse complement strand
CTTGCGGGCGGCCGCGGCTGCGACCCGGCGTTTCAGGCGGCGGATCTCGGGCGACAATTTGCGCGCCGGCGTATCGCGCAAAAACGGATCGATGCCGCCCTTTTTCTCGATCGTGCGGATCGCCGCCGTGGAGATGCGCAGCCGCACCCGCCCGAGCGCGTCGGACAGCACCGAGGTCTCCTGCAGATTGGGCAGAAAGCGGCGCTTGGTCTTGTTGTTGGCGTGGCTGACATTGTGCCCGACCTGGACGCCCTTGCCGGTAACCGCGCATTTGCGCGCCATGATCCACCTCGACATAACATAAAAGGATGTGCGCGGCTCCGCCGCCGAGCCAGGTAAAGCGCGCCTTCTAGGCCGCCCGGCCCGCTCGCGTCAAGCTACCTCGAATAGCTGGCGCGAAGCGTCTCCATGTTGGTGCGGCCATGTGGGAAACGCCCTGTTCCGTCGATGACTGCCACCTCATGGCCCGCTACGACCGGAATGACGCGCTGTTGCAGCCATTCATTTACGGATGTGTTGCCAGCGGCCTTGCGAGAATATTGATAATTCCCAAGTTGCGCGCCGGCAGAGGCACGAATGACCACCCTTATCTCCTCAAGATCGAAAATTACTTGCTCTATTTCAAGCGTTCTCACAACACCCTCCACTTCTCAGGAGAGAGTTGGTACGCCTCTATATCGCATCTGCCAAGTCACGGGGCGGCGTTGGGATCGGCGGTCAAGTCGATGCCCAGATTGCGCGCGATGTCCCCGATCGGAATGCCGGCCGGCCGGCCTTGTGCTTCCCACGCGGCGGCAGCCTCGTCCGCCGCCTTGGACCAGTGCGCGTCTTCCGCCTCCAACGTTTCCAGATCCTCGATCGGCACCACGGCGGCCACCGGCTTGCCGTCACGGGTCAAGACGATGCGTTCCTTGCCGTGTTCCGCGCGCGCCGCCGCCTCGGCGAGCCGATCAGCGGTGCGTTCGCTCTGCGGTAGGAGGGGAATGCTGGAGAACATGGCAAGGCCAATATGGGGGCACCGCGTGATAAAGGCGAGCGCGCTGCCGCACCTTTCCGGAGATCCGGTTGACGGGTTCTGCGCGGCTGCGCGACAGTGGCGCGCTTGTTCCCTTTTGGAGGAAAGCCCGATGGACATCCGGCGCATCGAAACAACCCAGCCGCCCGGCCCGCGCATGAGCCGCGCCGTCGTGCACGGCGACCGCGTCTATCTTGCCGGTCTCACCGCCAGCGACACCAAGGCCGACATCAAGGGCCAGACCCAACAGGTTCTCGCCAAGATCGACCGGTATCTGAAGGAGGCCGGGACCGACAAGTCAAAGCTCCTGCAGGCCAATCTGTGGATCAAGGACATGGCGCTGTTCGCCGACATGAACTCGGTGTGGAACGGTTGGGTCGATCCGCAAAACCCGCCGGCGCGGGCCTGCGTGCGCGCCGATCTGGCCCGCCCGGAGGTGCTGATCGAGATCATGGTGACGGCGGCGAAGTAGCCCTGCCGCCGCGGAGGAGGCATGGGCGCGGGGGCGCTGGCGCTCGCGGCCCTGGCACTGGTCGCCGGGGTCGCTGCCGGCATCGTGTTTGGGCTGCGCCTTGGGGGGCGCGGTGCGGAACCGCTTGAGCCGGCGCTCCTGCGCCTCGACCGGGGGTTGCGCGACGAGATGGCGCGCGGCCGCGGCGAGGGTGCGGCGAATGCCCGAGCGCTGCGCGAGGAGGTCGCAGCCGCATTGAAGCAGCTTGGCGATTCGCAATGGCGCGTGCTCGATTCGGTGCGCCGCACGATCGAGGGGCGGCTTGATGCGATGCGCATCGATAATGAGAAGAAGCTCGAAGCGATGCGCGCGACCGTTGACGAGAAATTGCAGGCGACACTCGAACAGCGGCTCGGAGCCAGCTTCCGGCAGGTCAGCGAGCAGCTCGAACAGGTGTTCAAGAGCGTCGGCGAGATGCAAAGCCTGGCGGCCGGGGTCGGCGACCTGAAGCGCGTGCTGACCAATGTCAAGAGCCGCGGCACCTGGGGCGAGACCTCGCTCGGCGCGATCCTCGATCAGGTCCTGACGCGGGAGCAGTATGCACGCAACGTCGAGATCCGGCCGGGCAGCCGCGAGCGGGTCGAGTATGCGATCCGGCTGCCCGGGGCGGACGGCGAAGGCCCGTTATGGCTGCCGATCGACGCCAAGTTCCCGACCGAGGATTACGAACGCCTGTGTGACGCCGCCGAGCGTGCCGATCCGGTCGCGGTCGAGAGCGCCGGCAAGGGGCTCGAAGGGCGCGTGCGTCTGGCGGCGCGCGAGATTGCCGCCAAATACGTGGCGCCGCCGCATTCGACCGACTTCGCGCTGCTGTTTCTGCCGACCGAGGGGCTCTATGCCGAGATCGTCCGCCGGCCGGGTCTTGTCGATCTGTTGCAGCGCGAGCATCGCATTGTCATCGCCGGACCAACGACGCTCCTCGCGCTCCTCAACAGTCTGCGCATGGGGTTCCGCACGCTCGCGATCCAGGAGCGCTCCAGCGAGGTGTGGCAGGTTCTGCGCGCGGTCAGGACCGAGTTTGCCCGCTACGGCGAGGCGCTCGACCGTGTGCAGAAAAAGCTGCACGAAGCCTCGACTTCGATCGAGGAGGCCGCAAAGTCGCGCCGCCGGGTCGATCGCCGGCTCGAAAGCGTCGAGCACCTGCCCGATGCGGAGGCCGGCCGGCTGCTCGGGTTGGACAGCGCCGACGCCCGCCTGGGCGGGATGCCGACGCCCGCGACCTTGGGGCCCCCGCGCGATCAGAGATAGCGCGGGGCTGGGGCGGAGGGGTGATCAGCCGATCCCGATCTCGCCCTCGACGACGTGCTCGAGCCCGATCTCGGGGATCGACAGGATCACCCGCGGTTTCAGCACGGCGTCCTGCGCGAGCCGACCGGCGGCAAGCGCGGCGCGCACCCGCGTCTCGATCTCGCGCTGCGAGGTGACGCCGACAGTTCTCAGAAATTTGCGGATATCGGTGTTGAAGCGCTCTTCGTCCATGCCTTCCTCCGCTGATGATGCCGCCCTCATGCCTCCGGCCGAGCCGATGCAGAACCTTGCCCGATGATCCTCGAACCGCCACAGCCGCCGAGCGTGCTGGCACTCTATCGGGCGCGGCTCGACGCGGGGCTGCTCGAACCCGATGCCGACCAGGCCGAGGCGGTCCGGAAGCTCGACCGTCTGCATCATGCCCTGATCGGCTACCGCCCGCGCGGCGCCCGGCACGGCTGGCACCTCCGGCTCGGCCACGGAGGCGATCCGCCACGCGGTCTCTATCTGTGGGGTCCGGTCGGGCGCGGCAAGTCGATGCTGATGGACCTGTTCTTTGCCGCGGCCCCGCCGGCAAACAAGCGCCGGGTGCATTTTCACGCCTTTATGCTGGAAGTGCACGACCGGCTCGAAGCGGCGCGACGCGCCGGCGCCGCGGCGCCGATCCTCGCGGTCGCGGCCGATATCGCCAAGGCGGCGGTGCTGTTCTGCTTTGACGAGTTTGAGGTCATCGACATCGCCGACGCGATGATCCTCGGGCGGCTGTTCACCGCACTGTTTGCTGCCGGGGTGGTGGTGATCGCAACCTCGAACCGGCCGCCCGAAAAGCTCTACGAGAACGGGTTGCAGCGCGAGCGTTTTCTCCCTTTCATCGCCCTGTTGCAGGAGAAGCTGGAGCCGTTTGAGCTGGCGGGAGCGCGCGATTATCGGCTGGCACGGCTCAACGGCACGCGGGTCTATCATCACCCGCTTGGACCCGCGGCGCACCAGGCGCTCGCCGACGCCTTTGCCAAACTGACCGACGGCGCCTCGGGCGCGCCCCGCACCTTGCCGGTCAAGGGCCGCCTCATCGAAATCCCGCGCGCGGCGCGCGGGGCGGCATGGTTCGCTTTTGCCGATCTGTGCGAGCGCCCGCTCGGCGCCGTCGATTATCTGGCGATCGCCGAGCATTTTCCGGCCGTGCTTGTCGAGGGCATCCCCCGGCTCGCCGCAAACCAGCGCGCCGCCGCGCGCCGCTTCAACATCCTGATCGACACGCTCTATGAAGCCAGGACGCTGCTGATCGCCTCGGCCGCAGCGCCGCCCGAGGAAATCTATCCGAAGGGCGACGGCCGCTTTGAATTCGGCCGCACCGTCTCGCGCCTCCACGAGATGCAGAGCGCGCGCTACATCGCCGAGCGCACCCGCCGCGGCTCCTGAGGCACACTCGTTCGGGCGCACTCCGGCGCAGCGGCGGAAAGCCGGGATAGAATTCGGCGTGCGAGCCGGCCTGGTTGGAGAAACCCGGCCGCGTCAGACAGCCTTTTGGCGCGATAAAGCTGGTGATCCGCCGCCGCGGCCGTTCGTGCCAGCCGATGTTGAAGGCGGCCAGCTTTGGAAAGAATTGCAATTCGCTGTAAGGCAGGTGGTCGTGGATCCACCAGGCGAGCGCGCGCCAGTCGGCGCCCGCAAGGGTGCGGTCGGCAAACCACGGCACGACGATGCTGGCCATCGCTCCCATCGCCCCGCTCTCATCGCGCCGGTCCCAGATGTGCCGGCCATAGTTGCGCGCATTGGCGGCGCAACTGAACCCGCGCTGGTTGCCAAATTCGTTGACCGCCGGCGCGCGGTAGGCGGAGCGGATCGCGAGGCGGCCAAAGGTGGCCAGGAGCGGCTCCAGCAATTCTTCGCACAACCTGCGCCCGGCGGCGATCGCCAGATCAGGGAAGTCGGGGATGTTGGGGATGCCGTAGAAATCGGCGATCTCACTGTGCAGAAAATCGCGCATAAAGAACGAGGGCGAAAGCCGCACGCGGCCAAGATCCTCGAGGCTTCTGACCGAGCCGGGCCGCCGCATCTCCCCCTCCATCCGGAATCTTCCGTCCGGCGGGGAAAGTGGCGGAAAGCGCCCCGCTCCGCTACGCTGTTTTGCCGACTTCGGGGTGAGGGACGGTGGCGGGATCGGTTCTTTTCCACGTTCAGCATCTGCTCGGGATCGGACATTTGCAGCGCACCTTGCGCATCGCCGATGCGTTCGCGAAATCGGGGATCGCGGCGACCCTGGTTTCGGGCGGTCTGCCGGTCGAGGGACTTGCCGCAAGCCGCACTTATCAAATCGTGCAACTGCCGCCGATCCGCGCGCGCGATGCCAGCTTCGCACTGCTTGACGGGAACGACCGCCCGGTCGGGGAGAAACTCTGGCAGGCGCGCCGGGAGGCGCTTCTGGCCGCCTTTGCCGCGGCCCGCCCGGACGTTGTCGTCCTCGAAGGGTTTCCGTTTGCCCGCCGCGCCTTTCGCGGCGAACTCGATCCGCTGATTGCGACCGTACGCGCCAGGGGAGGGCGCCTCGTCTCCTCGATCCGCGACATTCTGGTCCGGCGCGACGATCCGGCGCGCCACCGCGCGATCGCGGAGCGGGTGCGCGCCGATTTTGATCTCGTCCTGGTGCACGGCGATCCCGCCTTTGTGTCGCTGGAGGCAAGCTTTCCGGCGGCGGAGATCGCCGACCGGCTCCGCTATACCGGCTATGTCGCCGCGCCCAAAGCGGAGACCGCGGATGCCGAGGAGACCGACGGCGCGCGAACGGAGGTGATCGTTTCCGCCGGCGGCGGGGCGGCCGGGCGGGCGCTGTTGCAGGCGGCGCTCCTGGCGCGGCGCGCCGGCGTTCTTGCGGACGGGCCGTGGCGGCTCTTGGCCGGGCCAAACCTGCCCGAACCCGAGTTCCGCGCATTTGGCGTGGGGTTGCCGCCAAATGTCATCGTCGAGCGGTTCCGGCCCGATCTGCCGCGCCTCTTGCGGCGCGCCCGCGTTTCGATCAGCCAGGCAGGGTACAACACCGTCCTCGATGTCCTCGCCGCCCGCGCGCCGGCCGTCTTTGTCCCGTTTGCCGAGGGGCGCGAGACCGAGCAGAGCGTGCGCGCCGCGCATCTCGCGGCACGGGGCGCCGGCGAGATGGTTCCGGGCGCCAAACTGTCGCCCGAACGCCTCGCCGCGGCGATCCGGCGCGCGCTCGCGCGCGGGCCGGGAACGCTGGTGCTCGACACCGGCGGCGCCCGCCGATCAGCCGAGTTGATCGCCGGGCTGATCCGCGGGCCAAACCGGCCGGCCGGGCCGTCGGCTTGACGGCGCCGGCCGCGCGGCGCAAACATTCTTCTACTCAGGCGAGAGATGAACTTTCTCCGGGGCGGTCACGCCGTCCGCACGGCCTGCCGCCCTCAAAGCAAATCGAGGGAGGATAGCCATGGGGATCTTTCTCAGCAAGCGCGAGCTGGCCGCGACCGAACCGGCGGAGAGTGAGGAGTTTCACTCTCCGATCCCGACCCGAATGGTGTCAAACGGCGAGTTCAACCCGCTGCCGCAAACCCGGCAGCAGCGCCGGTTTGAGGCGCGGCTGAAGCAACTCGCCGAGGCGAATGGGAAACGGCTCGGCATGGACCGCCGCTCCTTTTTGCGCACAAGCTGCGGCTTGGCGGCGGCCTTTGTCGCGCTCAATGACGTCTTCGGCCCGGTCTTTGAGGTCTCGCCGGCCGAGGCGGCGGAGCCGGCCGCGGCGGCGGAGCGCGCGCGCCGCTATGCCGACCAGTTCATCCTCGATGACCAGGTCCACTTCGTCAAGGACGACTATTCGGTCAAGGATCTGCTTGGCCTTGCCGAATATGCAGACAAATACTGGAACCCGGGTCTGTTGAAGGACAGTTACGGACTGTCGCTCGACCGCTACAAGTTCGACAATTTCCTGAAGGAGGTCTATCTCGACAGTGATACCAAGATTGCACTATTAAGTGGCGCTCCATTTGACAATCCGGCCGAGTGGTTTCTGACCAACGATCAGATCAAGCAGGCGGCCGATACGGTCAACAACATCGCCGGCCGCAAGCGCCTCCTGTTTCATTCGGTGATCACGCCGCGCCAACCCGGCTGGATGGACGAGGTCGATCGCGTCATCGAGGTGGTCAAGCCGAACAGTTGGAAAGGGTACACGATCGGCGATCCGCTCAATGTCACAACCACAAAATACCCGTGGCGGCTCGATGACGAGAAAGTCGTCTATCCTTTCTACGAAAAGGCGATCAAGGCCGGGATCACTACGGTGTGCATCCACAAGGGCCTGCTGCCAAAGGATTATCGCACATCAATCCCGGGCGGTGCGTGGAAATACGCCGATGTCGACGATCTGCCAAAAGCGGCGAAGGACTGGCCGCAGATCAATTTTGTGATCTATCACTCGGCGCTGCGGCCGTTTCAGGAATCGCCGGACGCCGCGCTCGCCAGGTTTGAGAAGAGCGGCTATATCACCTGGACCTCCGATCTCGCGGCGATCCCGGAAAAGCACGGCGTCCATAACGTCTATGCTGATGTCGGCACCTCCTTTGCGATGTCGGCGACGACCAACCCGCGCTTTTGCGCCGCGTTCATAGGCACGCTGATCAAGGGGCTGGGGCACGACCATGTGTTCTGGGGCACCGACTCGGTGTGGTACGGCTCGCCGCAATGGCAGATCGAGGCGCTGCGCCGGCTCGAAATCCCCGAGGACATGCAGAAGAAGCACGGCTTTGCCGCGCTTGGCGCCGTTGACGGCCCGGTCAAGAGCGCGATCTTTGGCGGGAACGCCGCGCGCTTCTACAAGCTGGAGCAGCACGCGGAGCGGGAGCGCTATGACGATGATGGTCTCGCCCGGATGAAGGCTGCCTATCTCGAAGACCGCCCGCTGCGCAGCAACGCCGCCTACGGCTACGTCGCCCGCCGCGCCTGACCCGTACGATGGCGGAAGGAGCCGCCCTCTTTGCAGGGGTGGCTCTTTCCGCCGATAGCGCGGTCGTGACGGGGACCGCATCCGGCGGTCACAAAAACTCCGCCACCGCGACGTGATAGCGCTTCAATGCCGTCAGATGGTCGGCGAGGGTGTGGCCGGGGATGCGATGGTGGCGGCCGCGGTTGAAGGTCGCCGTCAAGGTCAGGTGGGAGGCGCCGGCCGCTTTCCAGAATCGAGCCTCGCGCGCCCAGTCGGCTGCGCTGCCCGTCCCCATCGACACCCACACCTCGATCCCGATCGCGGCGGGGTCGCGTCCGG
>JBOHMF010000188.1:0-8075 GCA_050730055.1 Allostellaceae bacterium | reverse complement strand
CGATGCACCCTCGGGGACGGCGCTGGCTCTCGGCCGGGCGGCTGCCGAGGGGCGCGGGGTGGCGTTTGAGGAGGTCGCGCAGCGCGCCCGCGACGGCATCACCGGGGCGCGCCACAAGGGCGATATCGGTCTGGCGGCGCTGCGCGGCGGCGACGCGGTTGGCGACCACTACGTGATCTTTGCCGGCGACGGCGAGCGCCTCGAATTCATCCACCGCGCCACGACCCGCTCGATCTACGCCAAGGGGGCGGTGCGCGCGGCTGTCTGGGTGGTCGGGCAGCCGCCCGGTCTCTACAGCTTGAAGGAGGTACTCGGTCTATAGGGTCGGCGCCGGCGGCTCGCGATGGGCCGCCGGGTTGAGGGCCTCGCGCCAGCGTCTCAGGGCCTCGCGCACGGCCGCGGCCACCTCGCGGCGCACCGCCGGAGCCAGAAAGTCGCCGATGACGAGGCTCCGGCCGTGCGAGGCGAGAAGCAGCCGGTTTGATTCGTCAGGGTATTCTTCAAAGATGACGCGCAGCCAGAACGGCTGGAACTGCCAGACCCGACATTCGCCATAGACGCCCACCCGCTCGACCGTGAAGGCGTCGTCCTTGAGGCGCAGGGTCTCGCGCTGACGGGCGCTGCGATAGCTGAGGCGGAAGGCGAAATAGAGGAGCGCCACGTCAAGGCCGAAAAAGCCGCAGATCGGCCAGGCGCCGGCGGCGACAAAGCCGGTCCCGACGGCCACGCTCACACAACCGAGAAACAGCATCAGGATGCGAAATCCCCGCGGCGGCAGGCTGCGATGCGGCCGCAGCACGCGCTCAAAGGCCAGTGGATCGGCATATCCGAGGTTCGCGCTCATCACTATTATAAAACACTACGCCACCGCCGCCGATCCGCCAAGCAGGCGCGAAGTGCGCCGCGGCATTTGTCGCTCGGCGCGTCCCGCCGTAGAGTGGGCGGCATGACCGGCTTTTCCGAAGGCGAAGTGCGCGAGTTCTACCGCCGCCTGGCGGCCGAACGGCCGGCGCCCGCGACCGAACTCGGCTATGCCAATCCGTTCACGCTTCTTGTCGCCGTCGTGCTGTCGGCGCAGGCCACCGATGTCGGCGTCAACAAGGCGACGCCAGCGCTGTTTGCTGTCGCCGACACCCCCGACAAGATGCTGGCGCTGGGCGAGGAGGGATTGGCCCGTTTTATCCGCACGATCGGCCTCTACCGCACCAAGACAAAAAACCTGATCGCGCTCTGCCGCATCCTCGTCGAACGGCATGGCAGCGCTGTGCCGCGCCAGCGCGAGGCGCTCGAAGCCCTGCCCGGGGTCGGCCGCAAGACCGCCAACATCGTGCTCAACGAAGTCTATGGCGAGCCGACGATCGCGGTCGATACCCACATCTTCCGTGTCGGCAACCGCACCGGCCTGGCGCCGGGAAAGACGCCGCGCCAGGTCGAAGAGGCGCTCCTGGCGATCACCCCGCCCGGATACCGGCGCCACGCCCACCACTGGCTCTTGCTGCACGGGCGCTATGTGTGCACGGCAAAAAATCCGCGCTGCCCGGACTGCGCCGTCGTCGATCTGTGCCGCTATGGGGCCAAGACCGTCCCGACCGAACTGGTCGCGGCGCGCGCCGCAGCCGGATCGCCGGCCGCGCTGGCGGAACCGCGCGCTACTCGGCGGCGCGGACGCTCGCCACCTCGCTGAGCAGATCGCCTTCCGGCTGGGCCTGGACCTCGCCGGAGATCTGGCCGCCGCATTCGATCTCGATCTGACCGTAGCGGATGGTGCCGGAAACCCGCCCGGTGGCGCGGATCAGGAGCCGCTTCCTGACCGTCAGGGTGCCTTCGAAGCGGCCGCGGATCTCGGCCTCATCGATCGAGGCCGAACCCTTGAACAGGCCGCTCTCGGCGATATCGACATCATGGCAGTTGGACAGGTTGGCCTCGACGCTGCCCTCGATAAACAGCTTTTCGCAGGAGGTGATCTCGCCCGAGAGCGTGATCCCGCGGCCGACGATCAGCTTGCGCGCCTCGGGATCGGCCTCGCTTGCGCGCTGTCCGGAGGGCGATTCGCCCGGCCGGACCGGCGGCGCCGAGGGGCGCAGCGGCTCACCCGGGCGCACCAGATCGGGTGCGCGCGGCGGCATCACCGGAGGCTTGGTGATGTTGACCGGGTTTGGTCCGGGCACGGCCGGCCGGGCCGGCTTCATCGGGATGCCCAAATCGTCTGACGCATCGGCCATTTTCGGGTCCTCTGTCTCGCTTCTCTTGCGGCTGAACATCAAGGCTATGTCCCTTCACTGGGGCCACGGCGAATGTGCCGCGCAAAACAGCACGTTCGAGCGCCAAAACACAGGTCTGAGCCTGCCGGCTGCTGCCGCGTCGCGCCGTTATTGGTGCGACCCCCTCGCAATTCCCCCACCCGTGAGGATATCCGTTTACGACAGGGAAAAGAAGCAGATTCATCCCGTGGATCGGCGGGTCCGGTACGCGCACCAAAAAGTTGAACAGGATCGCCGGTGCTGCGGTCGCCGCGGCAACCCTGTCGATCCTCCCCGCGGTGCCGGCTGGAGACCGGCGCTTGCCCGGCGGAAAATCGTCCCTATACTCGCCGCCCTTCCGCAGCGGCCGGGGTTGCGCGCAAAAAATGGCACAAACCTTTGACGTCGTCGGGATCGGCAATGCGATCGTCGATGTCATCGCCCACGCCGACGAGGCCCTTCTCGCCCGCGAGGACCTTGTCAAGGGAACGATGGCGCTGATCGACGCCGCCCGCGCCGAGGCGCTCTACCACCGGATGGGGCCGGCGGTCGAAACCTCCGGCGGCTCGGCCGGCAATACGATGGCGGGGCTGGCTTCGCTTGGCGGCCGCGGCGCCTATATCGGCAAGGTGCGCGACGACCTCCTCGGCGCGGTCTTTCGCCACGACATCACCGCGCTCGGCGTCTCCTTTGCGACGCCGGCGGCCGCGGCCGGGCCGGACACCGCGCGCTGCCTGATCCTCGTCACCCCGGACGGCCAGCGCACGATGAACACCTATCTCGGCGCCTGCGTCGAGTTGGGGCCGGACGACATTGACAGGGTGACGATCGCCGCGGCGCAGATCACCTATCTTGAGGGCTATCTGTTTGATCCGCCGCAGGCGCAGGCCGCGTTCCGCAAGGCGGCGGCGATCGCCCACGCGGCCGGGCGCAAGGTGGCGCTGAGCCTTTCCGACCCGTTCTGCGTCGCTCGTCATCGCGCCGCCTTCCGCGATCTGGTGGCGCGCGAGGTCGATATCCTGTTTGCCAACGAGGCCGAAATCTGCGCGCTCTGCGAGACGGAGGATTTTGCCGGCGCAGCCGCCGCGGTGCGTGGGCAGGTCGCGGTCGCCGCATTGACCCGCAGCGAAAAGGGCAGCCTCGTCATCGCCGGGGAAGCGGAGCACCGGGTCGCGGCGGCGCCGGTGGCGCGCATCGTCGATACCACCGGAGCGGGCGATCTCTACGCCAGCGGTTTTCTCTGCGGCTTGACCCGCGCGCTGCCGCTTCCCATGTGCGGACAACTCGGCAGCCTGTGCGCGGCCGAGATCATCAGCCACATGGGCGGCCGACCCGAGACCGGGCTGCGGGGGCTCGCGATCGCTGCCGGTCTGCCGCTGTAAAGCGGCTCCGCCTGTTTTTCGGTCATGCGTGTCGCCGGTCGCAAGAGCGGCGGGATTGGATGGAATGGATCTGCGCAACATCGCGATTATCGCTCATGTCGATCACGGCAAGACCACGCTCGTCGATGCGATGCTGCGCCAGAGCGGCGCCTTTCGCGCCGGCCAGCAGGTCGCCGAGCGCGCCCTCGATTCGAACGAATTGGAACGCGAGCGCGGCATCACGATCCTCGCCAAATGCACTTCGGTCACGTGGCGGGGGGTGCGCATCAACATTGTCGATACGCCGGGGCACGCCGATTTTGGCGGCGAGGTCGAGCGCATCCTCAACATGGTCGATGGCGTCCTTGTCCTGGTCGATGCCGCCGAAGGGCCGATGCCGCAGACCAAGTTTGTCGTCGGCAAGGCGCTGAAGCGGGGGTTGCGGCCGGTTGTCCTGATCAACAAGGCCGACCGTTCCGACGCCCGCCCGCATCAGGTGCACGACGCGGTGTTCGACCTCTTTGCCGCGCTCGACGCGAGCGAAGCGCAGCTCGATTTTCCGACCCTCTTTGCCGCGGGGCGCGAGGGCTGGGCCGTCGCCGATCTCGACGCGCCGCACCAGGGGCTTGACCCGCTCTTCGCGCTGATCCTCTCGCACGTCCCGCCGCCCCGCGCCGACCCCGCGGCACCCTTTGCCATGCTGGCGACGACGCTCGATTACGACCCCTATCTCGGGCGCGTCCTGACCGGTCTTGTCCACTCCGGGACCGCGCGGCTCAACATGCCGGTCAAGGCGCTGGCGCGCGACGGGCGCGTCATCGAACAGGCGCGGCTGACAAAGCTGTTGGCGTTTCGCGGGCTGGAGCGGCGCCCGATCGAGGAGGCCGAGGCCGGCGATATCGTCGCCGTCGCCGGTCTCGCCGTCACCACCGTCGCCGACACGATCTGCGCCCCCGAGGTCGAGGAGCCGCTGGCCGCTGACCCGATCGATCCGCCGACCCTGGCGATGACCTTCGCCGTCAATGACAGCCCGCTCGCCGGGCAGGACGGCCACCGGCTGACCTCGCGCGTCATCGCCGAGCGGCTCCATCGCGAGGCCGAGGGCAATGTCGCGATCCGGGTGCGCGAAAGCGCCGAGAAGGACGCCTTTGAGGTCGCCGGGCGGGGCGAATTGCAACTCGGCGTCCTGATCGAGACGATGCGCCGCGAGGGCTATGAGCTGTCGATCTCGCGCCCGCGCGTGCTGTTTGAGAGCGATCCCGAAACCGGCCGCCGGCTGGAGCCGATCGAGGAGGTCGTCATCGATGTCGATAAGGACTTTGCCGGCGTCGTTGTCGATAAGCTGTCCCGGCGCAAGGCGGAGCTCACCGAGATGCGTCCCTCGGGCGGCGGCAAGCTGCGGCTTTCGCTGCTGGGGCCGACGCGCGGTCTGATCGGCTATCAGGGCGAACTCCTGACGGATACGCGCGGCACCGCGGTGATGACCCGGGTTTTTCATGGCTATGCCCCGTACAAAGGGCCGATCGAGGGGCGCAGGAACGGCGTCCTGGTCTCAAACTCGGCTGGCGCGGCGGTCACCTATGCGTTGTGGAACCTCGAAGAGCGCGGGCCGATGTTCATCACCCCCGGCACGCCGGTCTATGAGGGGATGATCGTCGGCGCCCACACCCGCGGCCACGATCTCGATGTCAACCCGCTGAAGGGCAAGCATCTGACCAATATCCGCACGACCGCCAAGGACGAGGCGGTGCGGCTCGTCCCGCCCAACCTGATGACCCTGGAACAGGCGATCGCCTATATCGCCGACGACGAACTGGTCGAGGTCACGCCAAAATCGATCCGTCTGCGCAAACGGCTGCTCGACGCCAATTCCCGCCGGCGCGCGGCCCGCACCGCCGCCGCCTAAGCAGCCTCAGGCTTCCAGTTCGCACCAGATCGGGGTGTGGTCGGAGGCTCGCTCCTTGCCGCGCGGGGTCTTGTCGATGTCGCAGGCGAGGACGCGGTCGGCGGCTTGCGGCGACAGCAGCAGGTGATCGATCCGCAATCCCTCGTCGCGATCCCAGCGCCCGTCCTTGTAGTCCCAGTAGGTATAGCGGTGCGGCTCGCGGTGAAAAACGCGAAAGGCGTCGGTGAGGCCGAGATGGACGAGCGCGCGAAAACGCGCGCGGCTCTCGGGCCGGCCCAGCGCGTCGTTGCGCAGCGCCGCCGGATCGTAGGAATCCTCGTCCATCGGGCAGATGTTGTAGTCGCCGGCGAGGACAAACGGGCTCTCGCTCTTCAGCAAGTCCCGCGCGTGCGCGGTGAGCCGCTCCATCCAGGCGAGCTTGTAGGGAAACTTGTCGCTCTCCACCGGATTGCCGTTTGGCAGGTAGAGCGAGGCGACGCGCACCGCGCCAAACGACGCCTCGATATAGCGCGCCTGCTCGTCCGCGGGGTCGCCGGGCAGACCCTCGCGCACATCTTCGGGCGGAGATTTTGAGACGAGCGCGACGCCGTTATAGGCGCGCTGGCCGAGGGCCGCGACGCGATAGCCGAGCGCCGCTATCTCGATCTGCGGAAACTCGGCGGCGAGGCACTTGGTTTCCTGGAGGCACAGGACATCGGGCTGCGTCTCTGCGAGAAACGCCAGCAGGTGGGGCAGCCGGGCCTTGACCGAATTGACGTTCCAACTGGCGATCTTCACGGCCGGCAGGAGGATCAGGCGATCGCGAAGGAATTGCCGCAACCGCAGGACGAGGCCGCGTTGGGGTTGCGGATCTGAAACGAGGCGCCCATCAGATCCTCGACAAAATCGATCTCGGCGCCGGCGAGGAGATCGAGCGAGACCTCGTCCACGATGACGGCGACGCCGCCCTTTTCAAACACGACATCATCGGCGTGGCGCTCGGCATCGAGCGAGAGGCCGTACTGGAACCCGGAACAGCCGCCGCCCGAAACGGCGATGCGCAGACAGGCGTTCTCGGCGCGCTCCTGCTGTTTCAGCGCGGTGATGCGGCGCGCGGCGCTGTCGGTCAGGATGATCCGCCGCTCCGCGACTTCGCTTTCGCTCTCGGTCATGGGTTTTGTGCTCCGCCGTCCTCCCGGCTCAATTTAGGCATCGCGCGCGGCTTGTCAAACCGCCCGGCCGACCGCGGTGCGGCGGTCGGCCGGCCCGAGGCTAACACCACCGCGCGCGGGCCTATCCGCGATCGCCGGCGATCGGTTAAATTGTGGCGCAAACGGAGGAGTGCGAGGATGCCGCCCACCCTCGAAGCGGGGCTTGCCTCGGCGTCGCAGACCGACCGGCTGGCCTGCCTTGCCGCCCTGGAGCGCAAGGTTCTGTGGCTGTCAACCTGGATGATCCACCACGCCAATCACGTGCGGCCAAACCGCGACGGTCTCAAGGTTGGCGGTCATCAGGCCTCCAGCGCCTCGATGGCGACCCTGATGACGGCGCTTTATTTTGACGTGCTGCGCCCGCAAGACCGGGTCGCGGTGAAACCGCACGCCTCCCCGGTGTTTCACGCGATCCAATATCTCCTGGGCCGGCAGAGCCGCGACAAGCTCGAACGCTTCCGCGGCTATGGCGGCGCCCAATCCTATCCCTCGCGCAGCAAGGACGGCGAGATCGTCGATTTCTCGACCGGCTCGGTCGGGCTCGGGGTCGGGATGACGCTGTTCAGCGCGATCGTGCAGGACTACCTGCGGCTCAAGGAAGCGCCGCCGTCGCAGGAGGCGCCGGGCCGCATGATCGCGCTGGCGGGCGACGCCGAACTCGACGAGGGCAACATCTTTGAGGCGCTGCTCGAAGGCTGGAAGCACGATGTGCGCAATCTCTGGTGGGTCATCGACTACAACCGCCAGAGCCTCGACGCGGTTGTCTCCGACCGGTTGTTTGGCCGCATCGACGCGATGTTCGAGATGATGGGCTGGCGCGTCGTCACCCTCAAATACGGACACCTGTTGGAAGCGGCGTTTGCCCGCCCGGACGGCCACCATCTGCGCGAATGGATCGATGCCTGCCCCAATTCGCTGTACTCGGCGCTTGTCTACAAGGGCGGCGCGGGGTGGCGCGAGCACCTGCAGCGCGATCTCAACCGCTACCCCGGCATCCGCGCGATCCTTGACGAGCACGACGACGCGGGTTTGCAGCGGTTGATGACCAATCTCGCCGGCCACGATCTCGAATCGGTCCTCGCCGCCTTTCACACCGTTGCCGACGACCGGCCGACCTGCTTTATCGCCTATACGATCAAGGGCTACGGGCTGCCGTTCGCCGGCCACAAGGACAACCACGCCGGGCTGATGAACCGGGAGCAGATGGCCACCTTTCAGCGCGCCATGCAGGTGCCGCAGGGCGCCGAGTGGGAGCCTTACGCCGGTCTCGACCTGCCGCCGGAGCGGCTGTCCGTCTTTCTCGCCGAGGTGCCGCTGGCGCAGAGCGCGGCGCGGCGGCACCGGACGCCTGTCTTTAATGTGCATGCGCGTCTGCAGG
>JBOHMF010000187.1:0-8123 GCA_050730055.1 Allostellaceae bacterium | reverse complement strand
GCCCAGAAGCGACCCCTTGCCGTGCACCATCTCATCATGAGACAGCGGGAGGATGAAGTTTTCGTGAAAGGCGTAGAGGAGGCCAAAGGTCAGATCGTTGTGATGATATTTGCGGTGGATCGGGTCGTTCGCCATGTAGCGCAGAGTGTCGTGCATCCACCCCATGTTCCATTTGAAGCCAAAGCCGAGACCGCCGACGTAAGTGGGGCGCGACACCATCGGCCAGGCGGTCGATTCCTCGGCGATCGAGGTGGCGCCGCTGCCCTCGCCAAAGACCAGCTCGTTGAAGCGGCGCAGAAAGGCGATGGCTTCGAGGTTCTCGCGGCCGCCAAAGACATTGGAGATCCACTCCCCGGCGTTGCGGCTGTAGTCGCGGTACAGCATCGAGGCCACGGCATCGACGCGAATCCCGTCGATATGAAATTCGCGCAGCCAGTAGAGCGCGCTCGACAAGAGGAAATTGCTGACCTCGCGGCGGCCGTAGTTGTAGATGAGGGTGTTCCAGTCGTGGTGATAGCCCTCGCGCGGATCGGCGTGCTCGTAAAGGGCGGTGCCGTCAAAACGCCCGAGGCCGTGCGCGTCGGTCGGAAAGTGTCCGGGCACCCAGTCGAGCCACAGCCCGAGACCGGCGGCGTGGCAGGCTTCGACAAAGGTGCGGAAATCGTCGGGCGCGCCGTGCCGGCTGGTCGGCGCAAACAGCGAGATCGGCTGATAGCCCCAGGAGCCGTCAAACGGGTACTCGGTGATCGGCAACATCTCGATATGGGTAAAGCCGAGACCCTGAACATAGGGAACAAGCTGTTCGGCCAGTTCGCGATAGCTCAGATACCCCCCGTCCTGATGGCGCCGCCACGATGGCAAATGGACCTCATAGACCGCGATCGGCGCCGCGCGGTCGTTCCTGCGCCAGCGCTCGGCCATAAAGGCGCCGTCCTGCCACAGGTGGCGCGAGGGATGGGTGATGACCGAGGCGGTCGCCGGCGGTTTTTCGGTCTGTTCGGCGTAAGGGTCGGCCTTGAGCGGCAGAAGCCGGCCGTCAGGACCCAGGATTTCGTACTTGTAGAGAGGACCGGGGCGCAGCCCGGGAACAAAGAGTTCCCAGAACCCTCCGGCGTGGCGCCGCCGCATGGGCAGGCGCCGGCCGTCCCATGAATTGAAATCGCCGACCGGGCTGACCCGCCGCGCATTTGGCGCCCACACCGCAAACGCGACCCCCTCGACCCCCTCGTGCACGATCGCATGAGTCCCAAGCTTCTGATAGCTGGCGAGATGATTGCCTTCGACGAGAAGATGGATGTCGAGATCGCCGAGAACCGGGCCAAAGCGGTAGACATCCTCAAATTCCCGCCAGGCGCCGCCGAAGAGCGCGCGCAGCCGGTAGCGGAACGGCTCGGGCCGCGCCGGGATCGCCGCGACATAGAGGCCGTCGCGGTGCGCGAGCCGGCCTTCGGCGGCGACCTCGCCGCTGGCCGCATCGACAACCGCCATCGCCGCGGCGGCCGGCAGAAACGCCCGCACGGCCACCCCCGCCGCGGTGCGGTGCATACCGAGAAAGGCGAACGGGTCGTCATGCGTCGCCGCGGCAATCGCCGCGATCTCGCGGTTAGAGGGGTGCGGCATTGCGTGCTCCGCTCGACCGCGCCAGGATGTCGAGAACGCCCTGCAACGGGATCTCGACCCAGCCCGGCCGGTTGGCCAGCTCGTAGGACAACTCGTAGATGGCCTTTTCCAGCATGAAAAAGGTGGTCATCTGGCGGGCCAGAAACTTGCCCGCCGGATAGGCGGGGCAGCCGCGCATGGTCCGGCGGTAGGCCGCGCGAAACCCGTCGACGGCGCGGTGGCGCCACTGGTTGGCGAGCTCCCTCATGCGTGGCTCGGCCGCCGGCTGCCGCTCGGCGAACCGGCGCACCGCCGTCACCGCCGCATAATCAAACGAGCGGATCATCCCGGCGACATCACGCAGCGGCGATCCTTTCTGCCGCCGTGCGGCGAGCGGGCGCGCCGGCTCGCCCTCAAAATCGAGGATGAAAAAGTCGTTTTGGACAACGATCACCTGCCCGAGATGAAAGTCGCCGTGCAGACGGGTCTTCTGCGCCGCGATCTCCTCCGGGATCAGGGTGCGGATCTGCACAAAAAGCATCTCGCGGACCGCAAGGAGACGCTCGGCCAACTCCTGCGCCGGCCCCGACAGGTGTTGCCGCTCGCGCTCCAGTGTGGCGAGCGCGCGGGCGGCAGCTTCGGCGAGTTCCTCGCACCATCGGGCGACATCCTCGCGCATGATCGGTTCGGAAGCGAAGGCGGGATCATCGCCCCCGTGCTCGGCCAGCGCCCGGTGCATCTCGGCGGTGCGAATCCCAAGCTGGCGAGCCAGCGACAGAAAGAAGAGGTCGGGATCGGCCAGTTCGGGCGAGCCGCCCCCGGTCGAGAGCGCGTCGTCGAGATAGCGGGTCAGATAGTCGAGCGCCTGCGTCCACCCGTCGCCCTGGTTGCGGACAAAACCAAAGAGGACGCCGAGAGCGCTGGTCTGCGATCCGTCCTCAGCCAATGCCAGCTCGATCGTCGCCAAAGGCCGCGGGGTATTGGCAAAGCCCGCGCGCTCGACCAGAAAGCGCGCCATCTCGATCTCGGGATGCGGCCCCTTTTGCAGGCGGCGGTAGCATTTGAGCACCGCGTAGTCCTCGAACAGCACCGAGCTGTTTGACTGCTCGGCCCCGAGGCGGCGCAGGATGAGCGGCTCGGGCGGTGTCATGCCGGCAAAGCTCGGCGTCTGGCGACACCGGATCTCGCCGCCCGCCAGCGGCACCGTCGCCTCGGCCGCAACGGCCCCCATCAGCGCCAACAGAAAGCTGTCCTGCGAGAGGGCATCGACGAGCGCGCCCTCGCGGCGCAACTGCCGCAATTCGGCGAGCGTTGCCGGCAGCAGCGTCTGCCGCACCTCGCTTTCGGGCGAGGCCCAGATCGCCGCGAAGGGCAGAAAATAGCGCTGCGGCGGACTGCGCGAGAGGCGCGCCTCGACGATCGCGGCGAGAAAGGGCTGGCGCGCCGGCCCCTCGCCGCCGACGATCTCGCCCTGAGCCACCACCACACCCTCCCGCACCCGCTCGTCCTTGGCCCCAAACCAGCGCTGGCGCGGCAGATGGGCGGGGATCACCTCGCCTTCGAGAAGCCGGCGGTCAAAGGGGCGGAACAGGTCGGCAAAGCCCTGCGGCATGACCAGGGTGATGAATTCGGGCGGCGCCGCGTCCAGTGCGGCTGCCCCATCCGGCGCCGCCGCCAGATCAAACCAGAAGAAGCTGTAGGGTTGCAGGGTCAACATATAGGGCAGTTCACCGATCGGCGGAAATGCGCTGCGCCCCAGGAGTTCGACCGGCTGGCGACCGCGAAACCCCGACAGGTCGAGTTCGACCGCCTGCGGCGAGCGCGACAGATTGGCGACGCACAACACGCTCTCATCGTCATACTCGCGCAGGTAGGCGATCACCTTGCGGTTTGAGGGATAAAGAAAACGCAAGGCCCCGCGGCCAAAGGCGCGGCGCGCGCGGCGCGCCGCGATCAGCCTTTTGGTCCAGTTCAGCAGCGAGGACGGCAAGCGGCTCTGCGCCTCGACATTGACCGCGGCAAAACCGTAGACCGGGTCCATGATCGGCGGCAGATAGAGACTGGCCGGATCGGCGCGCGAGAACCCGCCGTTGCGGTCAAAAGACCACTGCATCGGCGTGCGCACGCCGTCGCGGTCGCCGAGAAAGACATTGTCGCCCATGCCGATCTCGTCGCCGTAATAGAGCACCGGGGTGCCCGGCATCGAGATGATCAGCGCGCTCAGGAGTTCGATCTTGCGGCGGTCGTTTTCCATCAGCGGCGCGAGGCGCCGCCTGATCCCGAGATTGATCCGGGCGCGGCGGTCGGCGGCGTAATAGCTCCACAGATAGTCGCGCTCGCGATCGGTCACCATTTCGAGCGTCAACTCGTCATGGTTGCGCAGAAACACGGCCCATTGGCAGATGTCCGGGATGTCCGGTGTCTGCCGCATGATGTCGGTGATCGGGTGCCGGTCCTCGGTCGCCACCGCCATGTAGATGCGCGGCATCAGCGGGAAATGAAACGCCATGTGGCACTCGTCGCCCGCCCCGAAATACTGCAGGACGTCCTCCGGCCATTGATTGGCCTCGGCCAGCAGCATGCGGTTGCCGTAGCGCCGATCGAGTTCGCGGCGCAACCGGCGCAGGATCTCATGGGTTTCGGGCAGGTTCTCGTTGATGGTGCCCTCGCGTTCGATCAGATAGGGCACGGCGTCGAGCCGCATCCCGTCAACCCCGAGATCGAGCCAGAACCGCATCACCTCGGCGATCGCCCGGAACACCCGCGGATTGTCAAAATTGAGATCGGGCTGATGGGCATAAAAGCGGTGCCAGTAATAGGCTTGCGCCGTCGCATCCCACGCCCAGTTCGATTTCTCGGTGTCGAGAAAGATGATGCGGGTGTCGAGAAACTTCTGGTCGGTGTCGCTCCACATATAGAAATCGCGCCAGCGCGAACCGGGCTTTGCCCGGCGCGCCCGCTGGAACCAGGGGTGCTGATCCGAGGTGTGGTTGACGATCAGTTCGGTGATGACGCGCAGATTGCGGCGGTGCGCCTCGCGCACAAAAGCCTTGAAATCAGCCATCCGGCCGTAGGCCGGATGGATGTTGCGATAGTCCGAGATGTCATAGCCGTCGTCGCGCAGCGGCGAGGGGTAGAACGGCAGGAGCCACAGCGCCGTGACCCCGAGATCGTGCAGATAGTCGAGCCTCTGCGTTAATCCTCGGAAGTCGCCGATGCCGTCGCCGTCGGCGTCAAAGAACGCCTTGACGTGCAGCTGATAGATGATCGCGTCCTTGTACCAGAGCGCATCGGCCGGCACGGGGCGCGGCGCCGCGCAGCCCTCGGCCTGCGGAGGGGACATCGTGTCGGGTGGGGTCATGCAACGCGCGTGAGGCTGACGATCAGCGCCGGGTTGGTCGCAGGGTCGAGGCGCAGATGCTGGCGGGCGCCGTGCCAGACCATCCGCTCGCGGGTGAAGGCGTCCGCGACGGCAAAGCCGGTCTCGGACGGCAGCCCGAGATCGTCGAGCGGCAGTGCGATGTCGCTCTCATGGACCGCGTGCGGGTCGAGGTTGACGGCGGCGGCCACGATATTGCTGCGGTCGGCGGTCGCCTTCACATAGACGAGAACCGCCGGATCGGAGGATTCCAGAAAACGCAGGTTGAGAAATTCCTGCAAGGCCGGGTTCTCGCGCCGGAAGCGGTTCAGTGCACGAATGTCGTCCTTGATGTGGCCGGGCCGATCCCAGTCCCACACCTTGTATTCGTATTTTTCCGAATGGAGATACTCCTCGCGGCCCGGTATCGGCGTGTTCTCGCACAATTCAAAGCCGTTGTAGATGCCGTAGGCGGGCGACAGGGTTGCCGCCAGGGCAAGGCGGATGCGAAACGCCGGCCGTCCCCCCTCCTGCAGGAAAAATGACAGGATATCGGGGGTATTGGTGAAAAAGTTTGGCCGGAAATAGTCCTTAGCGGACCCTTGCGTCAGCTCGGTCAGGTACTCGGTCAGTTCCGCTTTTGTGTTTCGCCAGATGAAATAGGTATAGGACTGCGTAAATCCGGTCTTGGAGAGGGCGCGCATCATCTTTGGCCGGGTGAAGGCTTCCGACAGAAAGATCGTCTCAGGGTGGCGCGCGGTGACCTCACGGATCAGCCACTCCCAGAACGGCAGCGGCTTGGTATGCGGGTTGTCCACGCGAAAGATATGCACGCCTTCTCCGATCCAGAACAACACGGTGTCGCGCAATTCGGCCCACAATCCGTCACGATCGGGATTGTAGAGGTCGAGGTTGACGATATCCTGGTATTTCTTGGGCGGATTTTCGGCGAATTTGATCGTCCCGTCGGGGCGGAAGCGGAACCACGCGGGGTGCTCCTTAACCCAGGGGTGGTCGGGGGCGCATTGGATCGCAAAGTCGAGCGCCACCTCCATGCCGAGCCGGTCGGCGGTGCGGACAAAGCGCCGGAAATCGGCGAGCGTGCCAAGCGCCGAATCGACCGCGCGATGACCGCCCTCTTCCGACCCGATCGCGTAGGGGCTGCCCGGATCGTCCGGTTTGGCCGCGACGGCGTTATCTCGGCCCTTGCGGTTGACCCGGCCGATCGGGTGGATCGGCACGAGGTAGACGACATCAAAACCGAGATCGGCGATCGCGGGCAGCCGGGCGATGCCGTCGTCAAAGGCGGCGCCGCGGCCAGGCACGGTGCCCTGGCTGCGCGGAAACATCTCGTACCAGGCGGCAAAACGCGCCCGCGCGCGATCGACGATGATTTCGAGTTCGCGCGGAAAGCGTTGCGCGTCGGCGCGCGGGTCGGCGCGCGCCATCGCCTCGCGCAACCCTTGCGCTAGCATCAGTTCGCCGCGGCGCGCCGGATCGGCCTCGTCACACTGCCGCAAGATATCGGAGATCAGCGCGGCGTCCTCGCCGTTGGCGTGCGGCAGGACCGCAGCGACGAGATCACGACCTTCGACGAGTTCGAGGGCGATGTCCTGCCCGGCCTCGCGCTTGATCGCGACCTCCGCGCGCCAGCTTTCGAACCGGTCGGTCCACGCCTCGATCGTGTAGCGCCAGCGCCCGATCGCATCGAGCGGAAAGCGGCCGACCCAGCGGTCGTTGTCAAAAAAGGCGAGCGGAGCCTCGCGCCAGGGCTGGCTCTCGGGCGCGTATCGGACAACGGCGCGCAGCAGGTCGTGTCCGTCGCGGAACAGGTCGGCCCAGACCTCAAAAGTCTCGCCGAGAATGCGTTTCACGGGATGGCGGCCGCAATCGAGTTCGGGCCGGACCTCCTCGATCCGGATGCGCGCCTGCGGGCGCCAGCGCGGGTGATGAGAGATCGCCTCCTGCCGGCGCGGTGCGGCGCGCAGCACGCGCAGACCCAGGGGCGCGACCTCGATCTGCGCACCGACCCCGTGTCGCGGCACGAGGCAGACCTCGCCCTTGGACAGGGGGTCCGCAAAAACCAGCCGGGCATCCGAACCGGCCGCGGCGAACAGGGTGCCGAGCGCGATCGCACGCGGCTCGCGCTCATGCGTATTGACGAGGACAAAGGCGCGCTCGCCGCCCCGCGCGGTCTGCCGCATCAGCACCACCAGCGGGTCGTCGGGGGCGCTGAGGCGGCGCTGCGGTCCTTCCTCGTTGAGCGCCGGCACCGCCGCCTTCATCGCGTTGACTTCGGCGATAAAGGCGCTCAGGTCAAAGCGTTGAGGTTCCGGCTGTTGTGGCGGTGGAGCGACGACATCAAACCGCTGTGACCAGCCGAATTCAAAGCCGATCGGCATCATCACCCCGGTCGAGAACGCCGCGGCAAAGGCATAGGCCTGCCGGTAGCGCGGTTCGATCTCGGCCTCCGGAAAACCGGCGGCGAGCAGATCGCTGACCAGCCGCCCGGTATCGTGGCTTTCGGGAAATCCGATCGAGGGCGCGATGGGACGGAAGGTCTCATACTGATCGAGCAGCCACGGACTCTCGAAATCCCACCATTTGCCGCTGTTGAAGAGATAATCAAAACCGGCTTGGCCAAGCGCCAGCACCGCTTCCTGCGGCGCGCCCAGGGTCTCGGCGAGAAAGACCGTATCGGGGACCTCGCGCTTGGCCGCTTCGATCAGGCTTTGCCACACCTCGGCCGGGACCTTGTAGGCGGCGTCGCAGCGGAACCCGTCAAAGCCGAGCGCCAGATAATGCCGCACCAGATCCTGAAAGTAGCCGACGATCTGAAAGCGTTGCGGCGGCCGGTAATCGAGTTCGGCGAGATCGCCCCATACCGTCCGGCGGCTTGGATCGGCCGGATCGGTGGCATAGGGCGAGAGCAGAGCGCCCGAGCGGTCGCGGGCAAACCAGTGCGGCCGGCTTTTGACCAACTCGCTGTCGCGGGCGGTATGATTGACGACAAGGTCCATGATGACCTTGAGCCCCAGGCCGTGCGCCGCCGCGGTAAAGCCGCGCAGAAGCGCGTCGTCCGCGTCCCGTTCGCCGTCGCGAAAACGAGGATTGAGACGGTAGTAATCCTTGACCGCGTAAAGGCTGCCGGAAAAGCCGGGATAGT
>JBOHMF010000186.1:0-8144 GCA_050730055.1 Allostellaceae bacterium | reverse complement strand
GGTGCGCTGGGGACCCTTGATCGAGGGCGACACCGCCGATCGCACCCGGCTTCTCGCCGCGATCAAACAGCATCAGATCGGCGCGGTCCTGCATTTTGCCGCCTTTGCCTATGTCGGCGAATCGGTCGCCGACCCGGCGCTCTATTATCGCAACAATCTCGTCGGCAGCCTCGCGCTGATCGAGGCGATGCGCGAGAGCGGGGTCACAAAGATCGTCTTTTCCTCGACCTGCGCGACCTATGGCGTTCCCGACGCGGTGCCGATCCCGGAGAGCGCGCGGCAGGCGCCGATCAACCCCTACGGCGAGACCAAGCTGGCGGTCGAACGGGCGCTGCATTGGTATGCGGCGCACGGGTTGCGCTCGGTCTCGCTGCGCTATTTCAATGCCGCCGGAGCCGACCCTGCGGGCGAGATCGGCGAGCGGCACGATCCCGAGACCCATCTGATCCCGCTGGTGCTGGAGGCCGCGCTCGGCAGGCGCGCCGTTGTCGAGGTCTACGGCACCGACTATCCGACACCGGACGGCACCGCGATCCGCGATTATGTCCATGTCGCCGATCTCGCCGCCGCGCATGTCCTGGCGCTTGACCATCTCACCGCCGGCGGCGAGAGCCTTATGCTCAATCTCGGCACCGGCAGCGGTCATTCGGTGCGCGCGGTGATCGCCGCCGCCGAGCGGATCAGCGGACGCAGGGTGCCGTATCGCGCCGCGCCGCGCCGGCCGGGCGACCCGCCGGTTCTCGTCGCCGATGCGCGCCTTGCCACGGAGCGGCTCGGTTGGCGGCCCTCTGCTTCCGATCTCGATACGATCATCGGCACCGCTCTCGCCTGGCATCGCAGGTAGGGCGGAAAAACCGCCCCGCTTTTGGCGGGGTGGCGCTCCTGAGCTTGTCAAAGGGCCGCCGCCTCGCCGTGATGGCGGAATGCGCTTCGCTTTTCCACCCTACAATCCGCTCTTGCCCAGGCAGGAATGAAACCCCCGGCCGCACGTTGTGCGAGCGCTGCCCGGGCCGAGAGATCAGACGATTGGATCAAGTCGCGAGACCGGCCGCCGCGGCGCGGACGAGGACAGGCCCGCAATGACCACGCTCGAAATCGACGAGGTTGCCAGCAAACCCGCTGCCTCGGCGGCCGCGGAATGCGCGCCGGCGCCGCCGATCCGGGTCCATGGCAAGTTCTTTTTCGCCGGGGCGCACAAGCACTTTATCAAGGGTGTCACCTACGGACCGTTTGCGCCCGACGCGGAGGACGGCACGCAATTTCCCGCACGCGCCGTCGTCGCGCGGGATTTTGCCCGGATGACCGAAGCCGGGATCAACACGGTGCGGGTCTTTACCGTGCCGCCCTTGTGGCTTCTCGATGCGGCGGAGCGCGCCGGTCTCAAGCTGCTCGTCGGTCTGCCGTGGACGCAGCACGTCTCCTTTCTCGATGACCGCGCGATGCAGGCCCGCATCCGCGCGGCAGTCGCCGCGGGGGTGCGCGCCTGCGCCCGCCATCCCGCGGTTTTCGCCTATCTCGTCGGCAACGAAATCCCGCCCGACATGGTGCGCTGGCACGGTGCCGAGCCGGTGCGCCGCTTTTTGAAAAGCCTTGTCGCGGTCGTCAAGGAGGAGCACCCCGGCGCGCTGGTCTCCTATGCCAATTTTCCGACGACCGAATATCTGACCGTCGATTTTACTGATTTTGTCTGCTTTAACGTCTATCTGCACGAGACGGCGGCGTTTCGCGGTTATCTCGCGCGGTTGCACAATCTCGCTCCCGATCGCCCGCTGGTACTGACCGAGTTCGGCCTCGATTCCTTTCGCGAGGGCGAAGAGCGGCAGAGCGAGATCCTGTCCGCCCACCTGTTCACGGCATTCCAGTCCGGAGTGGCTGGTGCCTTTGTCTTCGCCTGGACCGACGAGTGGTTCACCGGCGGCCACAGGATCGAGGATTGGGCCTTTGGTCTTGTCGATCGCGCGCGCCGGCCCAAACCGGCCTTTTATGCCGTCGCGCAGCGTTACACCGGGATATTGCCGCCGCCGCTGCCGCGCACACCGCGCGTCTCCGTCGTCGTCTGCGCCTACAATGCCGAGCGCACCCTCGACCCGTGCCTTGCTTCCCTGGCGGCACTCGATTATCCCGATTACGAGGTCATCCTGGTCAATGACGGCTCGCGCGACGGCACCCTCGCCATTGCCGAGCGGCACGGCTTCTGCCGGATCATCAGCCAGCCCAACCGGGGGCTCGGCGTCGCCCGCAATGTCGGGGCCGAGGCGGCGACCGGCGAAATTGTCGCCTATACCGACAGCGATTGCGTCGCCGATCCCGATTGGCTCCTTTATCTTGTCGCCCGGATGGAAGCGGGAGGGCTGGCCGCCTGTGGCGGACCAAACTTCCCGCCGCCGGAGGACAACCTTGTTCCGGCCGCGGTCGCGGTCTCGCCCGGCGGCCCGACGCATGTGCTCCTCTCCGACGAGATCGCCGAGCACATCGCCGGCTGCAACATGGCGTTCCGCCGCGAGGCGCTCCTGCGGCTCGGCGGGTTTGACCCGGTCTATCGCGCCGCCGGCGACGACGTGGACATCTGCTGGCGCTTTCAGGACGCCGGCTGCACGATCGGGTTCTCTGCGGCGGCGGTCGTCTGGCATTTCCGCCGCAACACGGTCAAAGCCTATCTCAACCAGCAGCGCGGCTACGGCAAGGCGGAGGCTCTCGTTTATTCCAAGCATCCGTTGCGCTTCAACCTGTTCGGGCAGGCGAAATGGCTGGGCCGCATCTATGGCGATCTGTCGGCCGCGCTCCTGTTCTCGCGCAAGCCGGTCATTTATTCCGGCCCCTTTGGGCGCGGACTGTTTCAGACCCTTTATGAGCCGCCCTCAGCGCTGACCGCGCTGTTGCCGCTGACCTTTGAATGGAGCGCGGCGGCGCTTCTTCTGGCGCTCGGCGGGATCATCGGCGGCGGCTGGTGGTGGCTTCTTACCGTGCCGCTGATCGCCACCTTGGCTGCCTCGGTCAACGGCGCACTCAAGGCGCCGATCGATTCGCGATTTTCCGGGCCAAAAGCGCGTGCGCTCGTTGCCCTGCTGATCTATGCCGCGCCGCTTGTGCGCGGTTGGGAGCGCGCCCGCTGGCGGTTGCGCGAGCTGCGCCGACCCCAGCCAATCCGGCCGCTCGCTTCCCGCGAGACCGGCGGGCCGCCCGCCCGCATCGACTGGCGGCAACGCGCCTTTTATCTGTCCTACTGGAGTGAGACCGGCGCCGAGAAGGAGGTTCTGCTCGGCGGGATCATCGATTTTCTCAAGCCGCAAAAATATTTTGTCGTGCCCGATGATGGCTGGAGCGGCTGGGATGTCAAGATCGCGCGCGGGCTGTGGGGCCGCGCTCTGCTCCTTATCTGTGCCGAGAACCACGGCGGCGGCGAGCGGTTGCTGCGGGTGCGCGTGGCGCTGCGGCTGTCGGGTCTGGCGCGCGCAGTGTTGCGCCTCTACGCGGCCCTGGCGGCGTTTGCCCTGATCCTTGGCTGGCCGTGGGCGGCGGCGGCGCTCGGGGTGCTCGGGGCGGCCCATCTCGCAGTCATGGCCTATCACCTGGTGGGGTTTGGCCGGATCATGCGCCGCGTCGTCGAGATTGTCGCCCGAGGGGCCGGGCTGACGCGGCTCGCCCCCGTCTCGCCGGCGCCCCCCGTCGAGACAATGCCGCGCGCGGCCTGATCCGACGTGGCCAAAAAGCTTCTCCCCTATCTGAAGCCCTATCGCTGGCAGATCGCCTGGGCGTTCGCCCAGATCCTGCTGACCGTCGGGTTTGATCTGGCAAAGCCCTGGCCGCTCAAGATCGTCATCGACAATGTCCTGGGAGGAAAGCCGCTGCCTCTGGCCGGGCTGGCCGCGCTGTCGCCGGAGCTGTTGCTGGTCGTTGCCTGCGTGGTGCTCGTTCTCGTCACCCTTGGCACCGGCGGGCTGACTTTGTGGCACAACTACACGACGATCCGCATTGGCCAGAACATGGTCAACGATCTGCGCGGCGCGCTTCATGCCCATTTGCAGCGGCTTTCATTGGCTTATCACGACCGCCAGCGGGTCGGCGATCTCCTCTATCGTGTCACCGCCGACAGCTTTGCCGTACAGACGATGATCATGAACGGCGTGCTGCCGATCCTGTCGGCGGTTCTCCTCGTCGCCGGGATGCTGGGCGTGCTGCTGCCGCTCGATCCGCTGCTGACGGCGCTGGCGCTCGGTGTTGTGCCGGCGCTGTTTGCGCTGATCTCGGGCTTCAACCGCAAGATCGTCGATGTTGCCGGCGAGGTGCGCACGACCGAGAGCCGGGTCTATTCGCTGGTGCAGTGGTCGATGGCGGCGATCAAGCTGGTCCAGGCCTTCACCAAGGAAGACGACGAACACCGCCGCTTTATGGGGGCGAGCCGCGACAGCCTGAACGCGACCTTGCGCCTCTACAATTGGCAGACCCTCTATTCCGGAGCGGTCAATCTGGTGATCGCCGGCGGCACCGCGCTCGTCGTCTATGGCGGGGCGGAAGCCGTCCTGTCCGGTCGGCTGACGCTCGGCCAGTTGATCGTGTTCATCTCCTATCTGGCTCAGCTCTATGCTCCGATCAACCAGATCACCCAGAGCTGGGGGCTGATCGCCGGGGCACGGGCCGGGGCAAAGCGGGTGTTCGAGGTGCTCGACACCGAAACCGACCTTGCCGACGGCAACCTCGACTTTCCGCCAGAGGGGGCGCGCGGCGCCGTCGCCTGGCGCGGCGTCGGTTTTGGCTACCGTGCCGAGGCGCCGGTCTTCTCCGGTATCGATATCGAGGTCCCGGCCGGTGCCAGGATCGCCGTCGTCGGGCCGACCGGGGTGGGGAAATCGACACTGCTGTCGCTGCTGCCGCGGTTTTTTGATCCGACCGAGGGCCGCATCGAGATCGACGGCATCGATCTACGCCGCTATCGGCTCAAATCGCTGCGCCGGCAGATCGCCCTGGTGTTGCAGCCGCCGCTGATCTTTCCGCTGTCGCTCCGCGACAACATCGCCTATGGCCGGCCCGAGGCCGATGACGCGGCGATCGAGCGGGCGGCGCGGCTCGCCTGCATCGACGGGCTGGTGCGCACGCTGCCGCGGGGCTGGGACACACTCATCGGCGAGTCCGGCATCAGCCTGTCCGAGGGTGAAAAGCAGCGCGTCACAATCGCCCGCGCGCTGTTGCGCGATGCCCCGATCCTCATTCTCGACGAGCCGACCTCGGCGCTTGACGCCGCGACCGAGGCGCTGGTCATGGCGGGGATCGAGCGCCTCTCCGCGGGCCGGACAACCTTCATTATCGCCCACCGTCTGTCCACCGTGCGGCGCTGCGACCGGATTGTGGTTCTGCGCGAGGGGGCGATTTGCGAAAGCGGCAGCTTTGCCGAGCTGATCCGCAAGGGCGGCGTCTTTGCCCGCTATTATCGCGCCCAGTCAGCTCTTCCCGACGGCCAGGCCCTCGCCCAAGCGTGAATTTCGCGCCATCAAATAAACGCCGTGTTAACGATTGTCTGTTGCCTGCCGGAAAGCGAGCGGTTAGCGTGAGAGAAACGGCGACGCGCCCCCGGGGGCGAACGCGGCGAGTGGACGCGGCGCCATGTGAGAACGTCCCGTCTGGTCCGATCACAAGCGGTCCGGACATCCACGGCGGGGCGGGAGATGAGGGGACAATGACCGCCGAGACCTCTGGTGGGCGCTGCGCGCGCAGGTTGGGGCGCGAGGACGGAAAACACTTTCCCGAGATCCGAATCACCGTGACCGGCAGCCGACGCCGGAGGCACTTTATCCTCGGGCCGGCGATCCAGACCGCTGCGCTCGCGATCCTGCTGTGCGGTGCGCTGGGGCTGGGCACTCTCGGGGCGGAGTGGATTTCCGCGCCGCGTCGGGTCGCCCATCAGGAAAAGGCGGCGATGCGGGCGGAGATCGCCAACGCCGATCTGCAGGATACCGTGGCGCGCTTGCAGAACAGGCTGGCGACAACAGCGGACGACCGCGGCGCCCTCAAAACCCGGCTTTCCGCGCTCGCCGGCAAAGCCGCCGCCCTGCGCAGCCGGCTCGCAGAAGCGCAGGCGAAAGTGCAGGCTGCGCGCGCGGCGCCGGCAGCACCCGCAGCGGCGCAATCCGCCGCAAACCCGGACCGGATCGCCCAGCTCCGGCAGGCAGTCGCGCTTGCCCAACGCGGGGCGTACAGGCTCAAGGCAGAAAACGCGACCCTGGCGGCGCGCATCAACAAAACCGAGGCCGACCGCGCCCAGGAGAGCACCCGCAACCGCCGCACCGAGGCGAGCCTTGTTGCGGTGCAGCGACGGCGTGGCGAACGGTAGGCTGGCCGGGTCTCGCCTCAGCGCGCGAGATCGCTGACCAGCGAGAACGCCGATTGATGCCCGGCTTGGCCGCGGTAGATTTGCAGGTTCTCCAGAACGCGCTGAACATAGCTGCGCGTCTCATCGACCGGGATCAACTCGATCCAATCGACCATGTCGATCTGCCCGCCGCGCGGATCGCCATATTGCGTCAACCACTGCTGCACCCGTCCGGGACCGACGTTGTAGGCGGCGATGGCGAGCGCGTAGGAACCGCCGAACTTGTCGATCAGGCTCTGCAAATAGGCACTGCCGAGACGGATGTTGTAGCTGCCGTCGGTGGTGAGGCGCGAGGGCGAAAAGGGAAGCTTGATCTCGTCGGCGATGGTCCTGGCCGTGGCCGGCATCAGCTGCATCAGACCGCGCGCGCCGACGGGGCTTGTCGCCTGGGGATCAAACTCGCTCTCCTGGCGCACGATGGCGAGCAGCAGCGCGTGCTCGGTATTGCCGCCGCTGGGCAGAGCGATATCGGGGTAGCCGTGCCGCATCAGCGGAAACCCGGCGCGCACCGCGCACTGGGCGACGGCGATCCCGAGATCGAGGCGCCCTTCCTCTTCGGCAAGGCCGGCGAGCATCCCGAAATCAACCGCGCTTTTGGCCTGCTTTGCCAGGTGCAGCAGAAAGAGCCGGCCCAGGTCGGGATATCCGGCGGCAAAGAACAGCCGGGTGGCGCGCACCAGTTCGTTGCCGTCAAAGCGGGCGCGCTCGGCCGCGGTGGGGACGGGTTCGGGCTGCGGGTGCGGGGGGGCGTCCTGTCCCAGTTGGTGGGCGGCGAGTTGCCCATAAAAGGTCGCCATGTGGGCGGCGCCGACGGCAAACCATTTCTCGGCGAGCGCGGGCTTTTCTTCCATCTCGGCTGCCCGCCCGCCCCAATAGCCGGCGCGCGCCTTGAGAAACGACGTGTCGGCATAGGGGAGGATGCGCGAGAAGTGGTCAAAGGCGACCGCCGGCTCCTTCTTGAAATGCAATGCGATAAAGCCGCGCAAAAACTCGGCCTCGGCGTCATCATCGCCGGTGAGCCGGCCATGCTGGGCGACGATGCGATCGGCAAGATCGGGCTGGTTCTGGGCGAGCAGATGGCGGGCGATGAGCCGGCGCTCGTGCCACCAGTCCTCGGGGTGGACCGGGTCGCCTTTTTCGGAGAGGAGGATGGCGACCGCCGCGGCGATGTCGCCCCGCTTGCGGTCCCAGCGCGCCTCGTCGAACAGGAGGCCCGGATCGGTGCGCAACGCCGCCGGGATATGGGTGTAGAGGATCGGCGCGTCGGATCGCATGGCGAGGAGAGCCAGCCTTGTCTCGGCAAGCGCATGCTCGCCCGGCGAGACGCGCTTCAGCACCCGATGCGCCGCCGCTCCCTGGCGCTCCCACAACAGCCGGTCGAGGCGCGCGCTGTCGTCCTGCGGGCGCAGCGCCGCACCGTGGCGGGCGAGAAAGTCCTTTTCCGTGACCGCATCAAAGTCGCCGGTGATCCAGGCTGCCCGCAGCGCCGCAGTGCCGTCCGCCGTGTCGCCGCGGTCGATGAGGATTTCGGCCTGCCGCACCAGGCCCGCCGCACTCACGGGGGGATAGCGCTTCAGCCAGGCCGCGGCGACCGCATCGCTCTGGCCCGAGAGTGCCTCCTCGGCCTGCCGGCGCAGCGTTCTCTGCCCCGGCCACTCCGGGTTTTGCCCGATAAAGGCGCTGATCTCGGCAAAATGGCCGTTGGGGCTGGCATGGATCAGCGCCATCCAATGCAGCACCTTGCGGAGGACCGGGTCCTGCACTCGGGCCGCCTCGGCGG
>JBOHMF010000185.1:0-8175 GCA_050730055.1 Allostellaceae bacterium | reverse complement strand
GCGTTGCGATCCCGCATCCGGCACTGGTCTTTCTGGAAGGTGACATCGAGAACCCAGTGCAGGCCATTCTCGATCTGCCAGTGCTCGCGGACGGCTTGTGCCAGGCGCTCTGGATGATCGGCGCTGCTGGGTAAAAAGCAGCGGATATCGGTCTCTCCCTTGCCCGATCCGTTGATGCTGCGAATGCTTTCCACGGCCAGGATCGCCCGCGGGCCGGGCCAGTCGCGCAGCGGTTCCCGCGTGCGAGCATCCGGGCAGACAAACACGCGGCGCCGGACCAGGCGGCCATGGCTCTCCTCAAATTTGTCATGGATCGGCCGCTGGCGGGGCGAGCGGCTGAAGCAACCCGCCGCGCAAAGCTCATGGACAGCGGTGAATTTCTTCCCCTGGTTCGCCTTGAGCACCACCCGATCATCGGCCCCTTTTTCAAGGGTCTTTCTGGCGATCGCCCGCTCACAGCCGATCGCCTCCAGGGTGACGATCGTCTCCTCGACGTCCAGCACCTCAAGCAGTTCCGGGATCGCGGTGATCCCGTTGGATTTGTCGCCGTCCTGACACTGGCCCAGGACCAGCCGGCGATCACAGGCCCACGCGCTGACGACATGAAGCGGCCCCTGCTCGCGACCCCGATCCCAGGAGCCGGGGATTGTCTTCCTGTCGATCGCCGCAACTTCCCGCTCCACAGGGGTCCCAAACAAACGCGCCCACGCCGCAAAGCCCCGCTCAAAACCCCCGGGATCGATCCGCGTGAACACCCCCCGAAAGGTGTCATGGGCCGGGATGCCATGGGGCAGCGCGAGACATGTGCCCAACCCGTCGATCTTGCCGCGGCGGCGCGGGTCTTTGAGGGTCGAAAATTCTTCCACCAAATGCGTCACCGACATGCGCGTCTCCCAATCCCAGGAAGACCCCTCAAACCACACCAAATTCCATGCCGTCAAATACCTCGGCGATTTTCATGCGTAACCCCTGGGCCATCTGGGAGAATTCCTTGCTTTCTGCTCAGCCTCGTTCTCTCTCTGTCCCCAGGGGCAACACATGAGAAACTAGAGGTTGATCCTGATGCAGGGTCTGGCAGCTGCGAGTCCTCGCCAGTGATGAGAGGAGCGGCCATTTCCAAACCGGGACGCGTCATTGCCGAGCGGGCTCATCTACCAGAGCGATCTCATGCGCTGCCCCTGTCTCTGTCCCCTTCTGCAAATTTGGGCTGTTCGTTAGTTCCGGTCCTTCCACGTCGAGGCGCGAGGTGCGAAAGTGTCTGCGTTAGTTGATTGCTGATGATCTCCTTTAGGTTGTATGCTAAACTAGCCACAAAGGAGATTCTGACGGTGGCTAGTTCCGATGCTTCCGGACATGCGCGTCTGCCCGCCGCGCTGGAAAAGATCCTTCGCGATCGGAGCCTCTCGGAGCCTCATGGAGGCCCGCTTTATACATACCGCTTCACCGCAGACGAAATAACAGCCCTGAAAGAGCCGCTAACCAAGGTTCTCGCCCGGATAGGCACCACCTGTCTCGACACGCGCTGGTGCTCGCAGGCATTCGTCGTTATCGCTTCCGATTGGTTTCGCACGTGGCGGGGCGAGGGGGTCTGGGGATATGCCCCGCTCTGCGCGGAGTTGGGCCTGCAATACCGCCAGGACCACTGGCATTCGGTGACAGCCGGCATCCGCGAAGGCTTGCGCGGCTGGGGCCGCCGGGTGCGACGGAGCGAAAATGGCGGCGACGAATATCTGGCGTCGCTGATTTGCGAAGGTGGCTTGCCGCTGCGCACTATTCAGGGCGGCCGGTGGCTGTACCAATGGCTTCAGGGCGCTCTTGATCTCGTCGCGCGCGGCGTCGATCCGGATCAGGCCGCCGCCCAGGAAGCTTGGCGCGTCCCAACCACGTTCAGAAACCACCTAATTCCTGTGGCCGCCGAACTTGTCGGCGAGTTGCATCGGATCAAGCAGCACCTGAAGGCGGTCGCGGACCGCGCGGGCCTTGACGCCATCGCGTGGCTCGACCTGAACCGGCCCGGCTGGCGTGACGCCTTGCCTATCGATATGGCGGACGACGATGCGCGCACTCTGATCGAGCGCGTCGTCCGGCGCGCCGAGCGCGGGGCGGCCGGCGATATCGGCCTGCGACGCGGTCTCGTCCAGGCTGCCGACGGCTTTTGGGACTTCACGGTCGCGCTCGCGCTTGACGGTCATATCGAACACACGCGGCTTCCGCCCGACCTTGGACCGAAACTCGCCGGTAAGCTCCGCGCCAAGATTAAGCCTATGAGCGGTCTGCTGGCGTTCGTCACGGGCGATCTGGCGGTTTTAGAGGCCTACAAGGAGGACGAAATTCCCTGGTGGCGAGTCCGGCCTCTGCGGCGTGTCGCGGATCTGCGGTGCCCTCCGGCGCTGCGAATTGATCTCGCCATCGAGTCGGATGGGGCTCCGCTCGGGAATTTCACTCTGCCGGACGCCGAAGGCCTCTCCCCCGAACCCATGGCATTCGTGCCCGATCCCGAGGCCCCGGATCGCTTGACCCTGGTCGCTTGCGGTTCACACACGACCCGGCTTCCTCATCTGACGATCGCCGTGCCCCGAGGATGCGGGTCGAGATTCGAAGTCGTCAGCGGGTCCGTTCAACCCCTCGGCTTCACCCGTGACTTCGACCTTGGGCTCTACAGGCTCGAAGGCGAGCTCCGTCTTGAGCGGGACGGACAAACCTTCCGTTGGCGGACCGGCGCCGAACGCGAGACCCTCGCGGCGCTCGAGATCGGCGGCGCAACCGAACCCGACGTGCGCGGTCTGGCCTGGAAACAGCCTTTGCGCCTTTCGGTGCGCGAAGGAAGCTCCCGGCGGCAAGTCAAGAATGGTGAAGTGCGATGGCGGCCGGTCCGCGGCGGCCCCTGGCGGTCCTGGCCTGCCGGTACACTTCGGGGTGATGTGATATTCGTCCTCATCCGCGACGGCGTTACAGTTTCGCGAGCGATCGCCGCCGTCGCGCCCTCGGGTTTCTCGATGAGCCGGGCACCTGGACAGCATCGTGCGCTCTCCGTTGCGGGTCTGCAAGGGGCCGCTGCTACGCTCGCCGGAACTGTCAAGACCGACCGGGCCAACGATCCGATGACCGTCGATCGATCCGGCGCCGCCGGAAACCACTTCACGCTTGATGCTGTCTGGCCGGACGGGACGTGCTGGTGCGCCGAGCTTTATGACCGTACGGCCCGACCGGGGTTTACCGACACCTCCGGCGCCGCATTACCCCCCGGATGGCACGGCTGCATCGACGCCCTGTTCGGTATCTATGCCGCATGCCCAGACCAGGGCAAGCTCACGCTCGAAGTCGCACCGGCGTCGTCGAAACGCTGCATCATGCGCCCGGTCCGGGGGGAGATGCCCCTTTATGCGTTCGGCCAGGATATCCGTGCCCTGCTGGCCACAACCAGCCGGTTAGACACCACGGTCAGGCTGGAATGGGTCGGAGCCGGTACCCGCCGCATTGAAATCGGCCTCTTCGACATAGCTTTGGAATCGCGAGACGGCGAGGTCTGGCCCTCTTACGCCGACCTGCGCATCGCGGCATCTGGCGCCACCCGCGTGACGTTGCTGTCGACGCCTCTGGCCGACCCTACAGGCGAATACGTCTTGTATGACGGTTCGCCGGACGCCTGTCGGATGCGCCGTTTCGCCCCTCCAATCACCGCGCCAGGCGGCCCATGGCTCGTTTACGGCCGCGTCGACGACCGCTTCCGTATCCGCCCGCGCGTCGTCTTCACGCGCCCGGTCCCACACGGCCAGCGGACCCGGCTGCTGGATATGGTCCTGAGTTCAGACAGTGCGATGCGGCGCCAGAACTTGCCGCAGCTCTTGGGGTCCGGAGAGGCCACCGAGCAGGAGATCGAGGAGGCGCGGCGGCTGATCGTCTCTTTTCAGCCGCGCGTTCCCCTTCAGTCGCTGGACCTCGCGGCGGCTCTTATCACCGCGCCCGATACGGCGGTCAGGCTTCTCTCCACTTGCTCCGAATCAGAGGTCGATCCGGTTCTCGCTCTTGAGGAAGAGATGAACTTTTTGTGGGGCGTGACGCCCGTCCGCGCCTGGCGCGACGCGTTCGACGGCCGGAAGGCGCATCTTGTGAAGCTGATGGGCGCCCTCCCAGCCGCAGACGCCGAGCGTTATGCGCGGGAGGATGTGGCCAGCGTTTTACAAGCGATTGTTGCCCGGCATCCGGCGCTTGCCCTCCATGCGCTTGCCGCAGGCAGCAACGTCAAAAACTGGCTTGTCGATCCCCCACGGGAAGCGAGCGATTGCGTTTCCCGGAACGGCCATGCCGAGGACGGTGTTACATGGCTAAGCGATTTGGATTTGGCTACCCGCCTCGGCGCCGAACTCCCGGACTGGATACAAACCAAACAACCTTATTGTGCGGACGTGCTCGCCGCGCCCCTCGTTGCAGCCCGCATCGCGGCGGGCCTCCTGCCGTCCGGTCAGGCGCTGACCGGAGCGCTGCGCTGGGCGCGGCTGTTCGATCCAGTCTACTTCGATCGCATGCTGCCTACCTCCTTGCTGCCACTCGCCACCACCGGAAGCGCGGCCCATGCTTGAAATCGAAGACTTGGCGGTGGACCTCCCGAGGCGCGCAGCCAGTGCCGTCTTGAGCATTACCGGCGGCAAATCCCGCACGCTCCGGCGTGCCCTCGGCGACCGGCTGGGCGCGCCAGCGGGGTCCCCCGGATCGCTTGTGGCCGAGCCTGTGCTTGAAGGTGCCTATCCCTGGCTTCCGCATCCGGGAGGCTGGAGCGCCCTTCCGGACAGCCTACACCCCGATACCGTTCAGGCGTTGCAATCGCGCATGCGTTATCCGCCATATGCCCATCAAGTCGAGACTTGGACGCTGGCGTCCGCCTCTGACCCTTCCTCGGTCATCATCTCCAGCGGCACCGGTTCGGGCAAAACCGAGTGCTTTCTGGGCGCGCTGCTGAATCACCTCCTTATCGCGTCGGACGGAGGCACGAAGACGCTGACAGGGGTGAGAGGGCTCATGCTCTATCCCCTGAATGCCCTCATCAACAGCCAGCAGGAGCGGCTGGCGGCGTGGCTGTCGCCGTTCGGCGGGAGGCTCCGCTATTGCCTCTATAACGGGCTAACCCCCGAAGGACCTTCGCCGGAGGCCGAGCGGCGAAAGGCCCCAGAGCAGGTGCTCGATCGCAAGGCGCTCCGTGTGAGCCCGCCGCCCCTCCTTGTCACCAACTTGACCATGCTCGAATACATGCTCGTGCGCCGCCAAGACGCGCCGATCCTGGGTCTGAGCCGCAGCCTACTCGAATACATTATCTTAGACGAGGTCCATACCTACATTGGCGTCCAAGCTACCGAACTCGCCTTGCTTCTCCGCCGCGTGGCCCTTGCGTTCGGCCGCGACCCGCGAACGATCCGCGTTATCGCCACCTCGGCGACGCTGGGAACCGGTGATCGCCAGGAGCAAGAAGCTCAACTCCGGCAGTTTCTGAGCGATCTGACCGGCGCAGCCCCCGGGACCGTGCATGCCGTTATCGGAAAACGGGCGCCGCTCGACCTTCCGGCTGAAGGCGCCGCCGACTCGCTTGACACATCGACGCTGGAGGAACTCTCGGACGAAGCGGCTTGGGAACGTTTATCCCCGATGCCGCACCTGCAAGACGTCGCGCGCCGCCTGCATAGCGAAGAACGCATCCGGTGGTCGGAATGGCGAAGCATTTCCCAGGCGACGGTCGCCGGAGAAGCCGACATCGAGGCAGGAGCGCGCGCGCTTCTCGCCGCTTGCGCCCGCGCCAAGCGCTTCGATGGGGGGCAAGTCTTCCTGCCAGTGCGTCTGCACGTCTTCGAGCGCACCCTTTCGGGGCTCTGGGCTTGCTGCGATCGAACTTGCTCCGGCCGGCCGGCCGGAGACCCTGCCGATTGGGATTTCGGCAAGATATTTGTGGACCGGTGCGACCTTTGCGAGGCATGCGGCGCCCCCGTGTTGGAAGTGCGGATCTGCCAAGCCTGCGGAATGGAAGTGCTCGCCGCAGAGGAGACCGACACGCCCGGCGGCACGGGCCGCCGGCTGCGCGCCCCGACCCCCGAAGTTGCAGATGACGATTTCGCCTTAGAGCTGGATATGCCTGATCCGGATGCAGATGCCGCTCCGAACCCGGAACCCGCGCCCACACTGCGGATAGCGCGCTGGATTTTGCCGCAGGCGGCACCGCGCACCGTGTGCATGGCGGTCCGGCGCGAAACCGGGGAAATCCTCGACTCTCCTGCGCCGGACGCGCTGCTCCTTGTGGCCCAGGACGCCGATTTCGCAGGGAACTGCCCGGCCTGCGGCGAGCCGAGTCACGGACACCCAATTGTGCGCCCCTTCCGGATCGGTGCCCCCTTCATGCTCGGCGCCGGAGTGCCGATCGCTCTTGGCGCCGTCAGCCCCGATAGAACGGCGGCCGAGAAGCCTTTCTCGGGCCGAAGGCTCTTGACATTCACCGATGCCCGCCAGGGAACCGCCCGGCTATCCGCTAAACTCCAAGCGGACGCCGAGCGCGCCTTCGTGCGCGCCTTCGTCTACCACGCCGTCCAATCGAAACCGCCGGGCGGGTCGGCCGAGGAGATAGCCGCAAAACGGCGAGAAGTCGCCGCTCTAGAGGCGGTCGCCGACCCGGCGCTATCCGGCATTCTTGCAAAGGCGCGGGCCGATCTCGCTAATTTGGAAGGTTCGGCCGACGCCCAACCCATACCCTGGCACGACATGTGCGACAGGCTCGCGCAAGACCCCACCCTGCTCCAGATCAAGACCCTCTGGGAGCTTCGGGAAGACGCCTTTCAGAACCCCGGTGACCTCGCCCATTTTCTGCTCCTTCGGGAGTTTCTGCGGCGCGCCGTGCGCGGCAACTCGGCCGAGACGATGGGGCTCGCACGGTTGATTCTACCGCACCATCAGGAGAAGGCCGAGCCCCCGCCCTCCGCCCGCGCACTCGGCCTATCCGACGATGATTGGCACGATCTGCTTTGCCTGATCATAACCCACTACCTCCGGCTGAACACCATTGTGTCGGTCGCCCCCGCAGTTCTTCATTGGGTCGATTATCGCCTCCGGACGCACATCTTCATTGGACAATTCGACCCGCGCACGGCGACGGCGAACCCATGGCCGGCCGCCCGCGGCGTCGGCAAGCCCTCCCGCGTGGTGTCGCTGCTCGCCCAGGCGGCAGGTGTTTCGCTCGACGACCGCGGCGCGCGCGAACTCGTCAACGAGACATTCGACAGCGCGCGCCAATCCCTGTCGCGCTACTTCGAACCCGCTCAAGGCGGTGGCTTCCGCCTCGACATGCGCACCCTATCGCTTGGCAGAGTAAAGACCGGCTGGATCTGCCCGGTCACCCGGCGGGTCGTGGACACGGTGCTCGAAGGCCTCTCGCCTTATCCCAACAGGGACGGCCGCCACCTCCCCGCCGCGCCGATCGCGTTACCTGACCACCCATTCCCGTTTTTAGCGCACCCGTCCGGGGTTACCGTGGCGAGACCAGAGATTGAAGCGTTTCTGGTTTCTGACCCGGACGTGGCGGCTCTGCGCGACCTCGGCGTCTGGACTGAATTTCACGACCGCGCCGCCCTGTTCACGCCGTACTTCCGTTCGGCTGAACATTCGGCTCAGCAGCCGTCCAGGCGCCTGCGCTCTTATGAGGACATGTTCAAGTCCGGAGACATCAACGTCCTCAACCGCTCCACGACCATGGAAATGGGCGTCGACATCGGCGCGATCGAGCTGGTCGTCAATTCCAATGTTCCTCCCTCGATCGCCTCCTATCGCCAGCGGGTCGGCCGCGCCGGACGGCGCGATCAGCCCATTGCCGTCGGGCTGACGATCTGCAAGGAAAGACCCCTCGACCGGCGCGCGTTCGAAGATCCCGCCCGCTATCTCGACTCGCGCCTCAGGCCGCCCCGTGTCAGGCTGGACAGCCCGGCGATCACTCGCCGCCACGCCCACGCTTTGCTCCTCTCCGCATTTCTGAAGTCCAGGGCCGACGACGCGCTGCATGCCCACATCGGCCAGTTCTTCGGTTTTGAAGCGGGGGCGGAGGCAACGCCGCCATGGCAAGAATTTCTTCATTGGTGCGACGCCACCGTGGCGCGCCTCGCCGAATACGGCGAAGCGCTATCCGTCGTCCTCTACGGAACTCCGATC
>JBOHMF010000184.1:0-8213 GCA_050730055.1 Allostellaceae bacterium | reverse complement strand
TGACGACACCGCACGGCGACAGCTTCACCGCCACCTTCAAGAGGTCCTTTTTAGGAGCGGCAAGTTGACGCTGCCGGCTGGCGTTCCTAGATTCCGCCCGCACTGAGAGGCGGTTGCCGCGGCTCGGTCCGCCCGCGATCGGACCGCTGGGCGGCGGCCCGCCCCTCGCCGGAAGGGGCTCGCGGCGGCCCGTTGCCGGGCGCGGCGCCGCAGAGCCGGAGCATACCCAGGACGTGATCGCGACATGCCTCGATCGAGCACGCCGTCACATATCCACGAACTGAGCGAACGCAGCCGCGAAATCTTCCGCCTGATCGTCGATGCCTATGTCGCGATCGGAGAGCCGGTCGGTTCGCGCACGCTGTCGCGCCGGCTCGGCCAGAACCTGTCGCCGGCGACGATCCGCAACGTCATGGCCGATCTCGAAGAGATCGGACTCTTGTATGCGCCGCACACCTCGGCCGGGCGGCTGCCGACCGAGGCCGGGTTGCGGCTTTTTGTCGATGGCCTTCTCGAAATCGGCGGTCTTGGGGAGGAGGAGCGGCGCAACCTGGAAAGCCTCTGCGTGGCGCGCGGCAAGAGCCTCGAACAGGCGCTCGAAGAGGCGACGAGCGCGCTTTCCGGTCTGTCGCACTGCGCCGGCATCGTCGTCGCTCCCAAGCACGACCGGCCCTTGAGGCATCTTGAATTTGTCCACCTCGCTCCCGGCCGCGCCCTCGTCGTGCTGGTCACCGAGGACGGTCTTGTCGAGAACCGGGTCATCGAGATCCCGCTCGGGCTGCCGCCAGCGGCGCTGATCAGCGCCGGCAACTATCTGAACGCCCGGCTGATCGGCCGGACCTTTGACGAGGCGCTGGCCGAGATCCGGGCGGAGATCGATTCGAACCGGACGCAACTCGACGCGTTGACCAAGAACCTCGTCGAGGCCGGGCTGGCGAGCTGGGGCGGCGGAAGCGAGGGGCAAACCCTGATTGTGCGCGGGCAGGCCAATCTGCTGGAGGACATCACCGCGCTCGCCGATCTGGAACGGCTGCGCGCGATCTTTGAGATGCTGGAGACCCGCGAAACCATGGTGCGGCTGCTCGAAGCCAGCAAGCAGGGCGAGGGGGTCCAGATCTTCATCGGCGCCGAGAACCACCTCTTTGGCATCGCCGGCTGCGCGATGGTGATTGCCCCCTATCAGAACAGCCGCGAGCGGGTGGTCGGCGCCATCGGGGTGATCGGCCCCACCCGGATCAACTATGCCCGAATCATCCCGATGGTGGACTATACCGCCAAGATGATCGGGCGCCTCATCGGATAGGACGTGCATGGACGATGTGAAGAAAACGGCGCAGGCCGCCGACGACCCTTCCCGCGACACCGAGGCCGAGGCGGCTTCGGCCGCGCCGGAAGCCGAGGAGCGCCGCGTCGCGCTCGAAGCCGAACTGGTCGATCTCAAGGATCGCCTGCTGCGCGCGCTGGCCGAGACCGAGAACGCGCGCCGCCGCGCCCAGCGCGAGCGCGAGGACACTCTGCGCTATGCGATCGCCGGGTTTGCCAAGGATCTGCTGTCGGCGGCCGACAATCTGCGCCGCGCGCTCGACAGCCTGCCGGAAGCCGAAGCCGGGGACGCGCGCACGCGGGGCCTCATCGCCGGCGTCGCCGCCACCGAGCGCGAACTCCTGGCAGCGTTTGAGCGCCACGGCATCCGCCGCATCGACCCGAAGGGCGAGCGCTTTGACCACAACTATCACCAGGCGGTCTTTGAGGCGGAGAACACCGGTCAGCCCGGCGGCACGGTTGTCGAGGTGTTGCAGCCCGGCTACGTCCTGCACGACCGCCTGTTGCGCCCGGCGATGGTCGGCGTCGCCAGGGAAGATCCAAAGCCGACCTCTCCCGAATCCGCCAACACCGCCTGAGCCAAGCACCTAATCGACGGTGTAGCCGAGCCGCGTGATCGCCGGTTCCAGGAGCGCGATCACCGGCTCCAGTTCCTTGCGGTAATGCCGGTAGCGCCCGCGCGCATCGCCGTACAAAGGCTCGGCGACCTGGGCATAGCTGGCGGTGCGCGCGTAGCGCCGGTTCTCGTGAAACGCCAGAACGCGCGGGTCGAATTCCTCGCTGATAAAGTCGAGGATGCGCCGCACCGTCACCTCCTGCGCGTCGATCATGTCCTCGTAGCGGATCGGCAGATAGCGCAGGGTCATCGCGCTGCGGTAATGCTCGACCAGATCGAGAACCAGGAGGTAGTGGCGCGCCGCGCTCTCCAGCCCGTAGGCGCAATAGAAGCCGTGCGTCAGATGGTTGGAAAAAACCGACAGGACGACATCGAGGGGGTGGCGGATCACATGGATCAGCGGCGCCTCGGGGAACATCAGCGCGATCAGCCCGAGATGCGTTTCGTTGAGTGGCATCTTGTCGGTGAACCAGGCGGTCTCGGGGGTGAGGATGGCAAGCTGGCGGACCCGGTCGAGATAGTGGTCGCGCAGCTCGTCGAGACCGTTGCATCGGTCGCCCATCCACAATTCGGCGAGCGCCTCGGGATAGGCGAGGGGGCTGTTCAAAAGGCGCGGCATCGCGCCGGCGATCTCATTGATAAAGGGCAGCTCGTCGCCGGCGGCGATGCGCGGGTGCGCCGAGAGCGTCTGCTCGACCAGGGTCGTGCCCGAGCGCGGAAAACCGAGGATGAAGAGCGGCTGCGCACCGTCCTTATCGGGCGCGCGCGGGGTCGGGCGGACGCCGGCGCGCGGCAGGATTCTGAGCCGCGTCTCGGTAAAAAAGCCCTTGAGGCGCTCGGCCAGTTGCGCGGCCGGCTCGGCCAGATAGACGAGACCGGAAACCTCGCGGCACAGCCGCTTGCCCTCGGCAAAGGCGGCAAAAGCCTCCGCGTAGCGGCCCATCTTGTCCAGGAGACGGCCCTTTTCCAGAAGCTCATTGGCACCGAGCCCGCCCTCCTCTTTGCGCGCGGCGATACCGTCGAGCGCAGCGAGCGCTTCGGCATAGGAGCGGGTGCGGCCGTGGAGCACGGCCCGCGCCAGAAGGATGCTCGGATTGCCGGGTGCGAGCCGCTCGGCGCGGTCGAGCAGGACGGCGGCACGGTCGAATTCGCGGTCGGCTTCCTCCATCCGGGCCCAGCCGAGCAGCGTTTGCAGAACCTCCGGCGCCGCCGCCGCCGACTCCTCGTAGAGCTGGCGCGATTCGGCCATCCGCCCCTGGTTCTTCAGGTTCCAGGCGAGATTGGCGAGGACGATCGGGTCGCGCCGGCCGCCCAGTTCGATGACCCGCCGGTAATGGTGCTCGCCGACCTGCGGCCGGTTCGCCTCGGTCATCACCATGCCCATCAGATTGTGCGCCTGCGGGTTTTCGGGGGCGATGCGAACCGCGTTGCGGGCATGGATCTCGGCCTCGGCGATCGCCCCCTTGGCGAGGAGCGCGAGGGTCAGATCGCTGGTCGCCCAGAAGGTGTTGGGGTGCAGGCTGACGATCCGGCGCAACAGGGCCTCGGCAGCCTCTCGGCGACCGGCGTCCCGGCAGATGCGATGGAGCAACGACAGGGCGTCGAGCTGGGCGGGCGCCAGTTCGAGCACTTCCAGGCACAATCTCTCGGCTTCGGTGACGGCGCCGCGGACATGCGTTGCGATCGCCCGCTCGATGGTGGGCAAGAGGAGCCGGGCCGCCTCGCGCGGCGGCAGGCGCGAGAAGTCCATCCGGCAGCAGCGCGCTGCTCTGAGACCGCTGCCGCAGGGGCACAGGACGAGATCGACCATCACGATGGCGGATTGCATGTCAAAAAAGGTGGGTTTCGCTTCGCTCAACCTATCCTACGATTTGCCAACCCTCATGCAATTGCAGACTGCCTGGAAACGATCGGTAAAGGTTTTTGCGTTTGACTGCCGCGACATGGAGCGGCGGCGGCACATCATCTGGATCGCCGGTCTGTCGGCGACGGCCGGCGTGGGCTTCGGTTTTCCGTTGGCCGGGGTGCCGCTTGCGCTCGGGCTGGCCGCTTATGCCGCGATCTCCGCGTGCCGGCCCGACCGCATCCTGCGCGGACGCCGCCTCTCGCCGTGGCAGCAGCGCCGCGCGGCATTGCTGACGGGCGGGTTGATCCTCTTCGGTTCCGCCCTGTTCAGCCTGATGATCTACGGCATCGCGCTCGCCGGCCGGCTCGAACACCGGCTGCAGCAGGATGCCGCACTCGACTATCGCCACGGCGAACTGCGGCTCGGCCAGGTTTTTGAAGCCTGCGAGGTGCTGGCCTGCGCGCAGGCGCGGGTGATCCAGTTGACCACCCCGCACACGATGGGGATCGCACGCCTCTCCGGCTTTGCCCTGCACGACCAGACGATCTATGCTTGGCCGGGCCTGCCGCATCCCGCGCTCGCCCCCCGTTTCCCCCCGTCACGCTGAAGCCGGCGCCCGCGCGCTCTTGTCGCGGCCGTTGCGCGCGGGAGCGCGGTCTTTGCGCATCCCGCGCGGAACTGCCGGCCGATTTCGGCCGTTGTCATGGCGTCGGCCGCGGATGTCATCCGAACCGCGGCGTTGGGGCCATGCCGGTATTGTCGGAGGGCGATCATGACCGACTGGAACGAGACCGTCTTGCCGACCCATGCGGTCGAGGACCCGATCGGGGAGGCGGCCGAGCGCGGGATCGAGCACCTCAAGGCGATCGCGGCGGAGCTTTTTGAAGCCAGCCGCTCCGCCGCCCAATCGGTTCTTGACGAAGAGAAGGACAGAGCGGCGCGACAGGTCGCGGCGGTGGCCGCGGCGGTGCGCTCGGCGGCGCAGTCGCTCGACCATGCAAAACTGCCCACCCTGGCGCGTTATACCGAAGAGGCCGCCGGCAGCGTCGCGGGCTTTGGCCAGGCCCTGAGCGGGCGCCGCTGGGGCGAACTCGCCGATGATCTGGAGATCCTGGCGCGGCGCCAGCCGGCCCTGTTTCTTGCTGCCGCCGCCGTCATCGGGCTCTTGTCGGGGCGGCTGTTGTGGTCTTCGAGCCGCCGCGCCGCCGCGGCAGAGCGCCGGCAGGCCGCGCAGGCCAGAGCGGTGGCGCGCGAGAACGAGGCGGTGACCGCAGCGATCGCCTCGGCTCCCGGCGGGAACGGTCTGGCCGCGCCCGCGGCCGGCGTTTCCGACACGCAGGATATGCGGCCATGAGCTCCGAGACCGTTTTTGAGGCGACCGCGCCGCCGCCCAAATCCGACCGCTCGATCACGGCCCTCTTGACCGGCCTGGTCAATGAAACCGGCCTCCTCGTGCGCCAGGAAATGGCACTGTTCCGGGCCGAGATGACCGAAGCGATGGGCCGGGCCGGACGCGGCGCGGCGGCCCTGGCGGCCGGCGGCGTGTGCGCCTTTGGCGGCTTTCTGGTGCTGCTCGCGGCCGCCGTTCTCGGCTTGGCCACGGTTCTGCCGCCCTGGCTGTCGGCGCTCATTATCGGTATCGTTTTTGTCGCGATCGGGGGGATTCTGCTGCTCTTCGGCAAAAGCCGGCTCAAGGCCGAAGCGCTGACGCCGCACCGGACGCTGCATTCGCTGCGCGAAGATCGGATCTGGATCAAGGAGCAGGTCCGATGAGGCCGCCCAGTCCCGCGCGGCGCTGCCGCGCAGGGACCCTGTGAAGGGGAGCGTCGCATGGCTCGGGACTATACTGACGGGCCGCGCCGGTCCGCCGCCGAGATCGAGCGGGATCTCGCGCGCACGCGGGCTGAACTGAGTCTGACCCTCGATGCGCTGCGCCACAAACTGACGGCGCGCCACCTTCTGGAAAGAGGCATGGACATGGTCACGCAATCGATCGGCGATGGTCAGGGGATCAGGATCGGCTTTGACGGGCTTCGCCTCAGCCCGATCGCGCTCGCCCTGATCGGCGCCGGGGCCCTCTGGCTGGTCGCCGCCAATACTGGCGTGCTCGACACCGTGGTCCAGGACGAACGGGTGCGCGCGGCGCGGGAACGCCTCACCGCTCTGACCGGTCGCGGCGGCGCGCCGACCGGGCAGGGGCCGAGCTTTGTGACCAACCCGGCGCTCGCTGCCGAGGATGCCAACCGCACCGGCGGCTGGGTGCACCAAGCCACCGATGCCGCGCGCGGAGCGATGCGCGCGGTGCGTGACACGGCCGGCGACTACACCGGCCGGCCGGTCGGCTGGCTGCGCGAGCGGGCCGGCGATTACGCCGGCTGCGCCGGCCAGCAGGCGAGCGATCTGGGAAGCCGGATGGCCGAGACCTTTGAGCGCCACCCGCTCCTGGTCGGCATGGCCGGTGTCCTGGCTGGGGTTCTTGCCGCCAGCCTGTTGCCGACCACCCAGGTCGAGGACGAGTGGGCCGGAGAGAGCCGCGACCGGGTCGCGAAGCGGGCCGGCGAGGTTGGGCGGGAAATGCTGCTGCGGGTCCGCAACAGTGTCGATCAGAGCATCGATCGCGCCGCCGGCGAACCGGCGCCGGGCGCAACGCCGTGAGCGCGGCGATCCTTTTCGGCATCGCCCATTGGTTGTAGGGTGAGGGCCGCCGGCACACTGTCGGCGTTTATCGGGGAGGGAGGATGGCACGAATCGCAGGCCGGGTGAGGGCGGCCGCTCTTGGTGTGGGGATCGTCGGCTTGGCCCTGACGGGGACGGCGCGGGCGCAGATGCCGCCCGCGGCGGCCGAGATCAGCCAATGCCTGTGCATGGACCAAGAGGTCCAGCGCCTCTCGGCCGAGATGACGGCAAAAATGGCGGCGCTCCACAGCCTCAACCGACGGGTCGCCGAACTCAACGGGCAGTTGCGCCGAGAACGGCGCATCATCAATGTCAACGATCCCGTCGAGGTCGAGCGTTACAAGGCCCTCCTCGAACGGCGCGATGCGGCGCGCAAGGGCGCGCTGGGATCGGTCTGGCGCGCGGCCGACGAGGCTGTCCGCCGCTATGACGCCGTCGTTCGCGAATACAACGGCAGTTGCGCCCACCGCCTGTTTGATCCGGTGCTGCTGCGGCAGGTCCGGGCGACGCTGAGCTGCACGGCCCCCGGTTACGGACCGCCTCCCGGCCCGGCCGAATCGGAAGCTCCGCCGCCTACGGGTTATGGGCCGCCGGGATCGGAATATCCGCCGACCCCGCCCGGAACGGAGTTTCCCCCGGCCCCGCCGCCGCCTTATTCGCCCCAGCAATAGCGGCGTCCTACCCGGTGGATTGCGGGTAGAGGTCCTCGGGCGGGATCAAGGGCGCGCTGAGAACCTCCCATCCGTCCGCGCGCCAGGCCCGGAAAAAGCAGTTGCGCCGGCCGGTATGGCAGGCGACGCCCTGCTGCTCGACGAGCAGCAAGAGCGCGTCGCCGTCGCAATCGAGGCGCAGTTCGCGCAGGATCTGGACCTGTCCCGAGGTCTCGCCCTTGCGCCATAACCGTCCCCGCGAGCGCGACCAGTAGCAGACGCGGCCCTCTTCAAGGCTCGTCCGCACGGCGTCGCGGTTCATCCAGGCCAGCATCAAGACTTCGCCGGTATCGTGCTGCTGCGCGATGGCCGGCACCAGACCCTCGGGACCAAAGCGGATCTCCGAGAGCCGCTCTTCGATATCCTCGCCCATTTCCGTTTGTCCTTTCCGGGTGGCGCGGCACGCGCTTATACCAGCAGCGGCCGAGTCGCTCCGGGATCAGTGGGGAATTATCCCGGGATCATCGGGAGATCAGAGCGCCGTGTCGACGCCGCCGATCCTCAAGGGCAAGGATTTCGCCGCGCCCTCCGTATTCGCGCCCGAGAACCTGCTGCGCGAGGCGCGCCGGCAGAAGGGTCTGCCGCGTGCCGCGGTCCCCGAAATCTGCATCCTCGATCCCGACGGCGACATCGTGCGCCTCCTCGCCCGCAGCGGCAAGAGCCGCCGGGCCGAGGCGTGGGCGTGCTATCACACCGCTCTCCATGAGTTCGCGCACGAGGACGTGGATTATGGCATCGTCGGTGGCGCCGTCGGCGCGCCCTTTGCCGTGCTGGTGGCGGAGCAGTTGTTCGCCTGCGGCTGCCGTCTCCTGCTCAGCATGACCTCGGCCGGGCAGATCGTGGCGCAGGGGCCCCCACCCTATTTCATCCTGATCGAGCGCGCGCTGCGTGACGAGGGCACGAGCTACCACTATCTGCCGCCCGCCGCCTTTGCCGCCGCTGATCCCGGCCTCGTCGCGCGGGTCCTGCCGGCCGTGACCGGCCGCGCGCCGCCGGTCTATCGCGGCGCGAGCTGGACCACCGACGCGCCGTTTCGCGAGAC
>JBOHMF010000183.1:0-8221 GCA_050730055.1 Allostellaceae bacterium | reverse complement strand
CGACCAGTCGCCGGCGCGGGCGGCGAGGAGGGCGGCGCGCGCGGCCGTGCCGTCGGGCGGGACAGGCGTGGCCCGGGCAAAGCCGGCGCTGGATACAATAAGGCCAAAAGCGAGAACCCAGCGGAAGCGGGAAAACGCGATCAAGGCCGGCCGCTCCGTTGCTCGGGGACAAAAATGAGGCAAATGCTCCTTACGTTTTTTCCGGCCCTGCCGCAAGTCGTGTTGTCCGGCGTGGGTGTTCACCCATAGCGCGCAGCATGGACGGGCGCCACCGCCGAGAGGCTGTTGAAGCCCCGTTGCGCGCGGTCTATCGTGACGCCGTGCGCCGCCATCCGGGAGGAAACCATGTTCAAGGGGTCGCTTGTCGCGCTGATCACACCCTTCCGCAACGGGGCCCTCGACGAGACGGCGTTTCAGGACCTTGCCGCCTGGCAGATCAAGGAGGGCACGCATGGCCTCGTCCCGTGCGGCACCACCGGCGAATCGCCAAGCCTGCACGAGAGCGAGCATCGCCGCGTCATCGCGCTGTGCGCCGAGGTGGCGGCCGGAAAGGTGCCGGTCATCGCCGGAACCGGCTCGAACTCGACCGAGCACACGATCGCGCTGACCCGCCAGGCGAAAGAGGCTGGCGCCGACGCCGCACTGATCGTCTGCCCCTATTACAACAAACCGACGCAGGAAGGCCTCTATCAGCATTTCAAGGCGGTGCACGACGCCGTCGATCTGCCGATCGTGATCTACAACATCCCGGGCCGCAGTTCGGTCGACATGTCAAACGCGACGATGGCGCGGCTCGCCAAACTGCCCAACATCATCGGCGTCAAGGACGCGACCAACGATCTCACCCGTCCGCTGCGGATGCGGGTCGAGATCGGCCCGGATTTCTGCCTCCTGTCGGGCGAGGACGCGACCGCCGTCGCCTATCTCGTGCAAGGCGGGCAGGGCTGCATCTCGGTCACCGCCAACGCCGCGCCGCGGCTGTGCGCCGAGATGCACGAGGCCTGGCAAAAGGGCGATGTCGCAACCGTCCGCCGCATCAACGAGCGCCTCTTTCCGCTGCACGACGCGCTGTTTGTCGAGACCAGCCCGGCCCCGATCAAATATGCGGTCTCGCTTCTGGGCCGTGCCACCGCCGAGGTGCGCCAGCCGCTGTGGGCGATCCAGCCGGAGACGCGCGAGAGGGTCGAGCGCGCGATGCGCGGCGCCGGCGTTCTCAATTGAGCGCGCCGCCAGCGAGCGATCCCTGCGGATGAGAGCCGGCGACCGCTTTGTCGCGCAGAACCGCCGCGCCCGCCACGACTATCTGATCGAGGATACGATCGAGGCGGGCCTCGTGCTGGCGGGCACCGAGGTCAAGATGCTGCGGCGCGGGCAGGCCAGCATCGCCGAAGCCTATGCCGACGTGGAGGGCGGCGAGCTTTATCTCGTCAATGCCAACATTCCCGAATACCCGGCCTCGGCTCATTTCAACCATGCCCCGCGCCGGCCGCGCAAACTGCTCCTGCACAAAAAGGAGCTGAACCGGCTGTTGGGTGCCGTGCGGCGCGAGGGGATGACGGTGGTGCCGCTGTCGATCTATTTCAATGCGCGCGGCCGGGCCAAGATCACGCTCGGTCTGGCGCGCGGCAAGCGCAAGGAAGACCGGCGCCAGAGCGAGAAGGATCGCGACTGGCAGCGGAACCGCTCCCGCATCCTGCGCCAACACAACGCCTGAGCTTCGTGAAAACGACGTGCCGCCCGCACTGTGCGGGGGCAAATAGGGAGGAAAGATCATGACACCATCACCGGCCGGCGGCCGACTGACGCGGCGCAGCCTGTTGACGGCGAGCGCGATCTTGGTTCCCGCGCTAGCCCGCGCCCAGACGCAGAAAAAAGCGGCGCTCGGCACGCCGCCGAGCGTAATCACCGAGCCACCGCGCCAATGGGGTCCCCACGCCCCGCCCGAGATCTACCCCGATCCCGACATCCTGGTGATCGATCCCTCCTTCAAGCCCTACCTCGTTGGCCTCGCTGGGCTGCATCGCCTATGGACCGGGGCCAACTGGGCGGAAGGTCCGGCCTGGTCGGGTGAGGGCCGCTATCTCGTCTTCAGCGATGTCAAGGGCGACACCCAGTACCGCTATGTCTGGGAGACGCGCCGGGTCAGCGTCTACCGCCGCCCGTCCTTCAACAGCAATGGCAACTCGTTCGATTTTCAGGGCCGCCAACTCTCCACCCAGGATTTCTTCCGGCGCGTGGTGCGCTGGGAGACGAACGGTTCGATGACCGTCATCGCCGATTCCTACGAGGGCAAGCCGCTCAATTCTCCGAACGATCTGGTGCCGCACCCGGACGGCAGCATCTGGTTCAGCGATCCGCCCTATGGTGCGCAGTTGACCGAGGGCCACCCGGATGTGGCGGGCGGTCGCGCGAACCCGAACGGGGTCTATGACCCCTATATCGGCGATCACGGCGTCGGGTTGAAGATCGGCGGAATGAAGGGCGAGCTGCCGACCAACACCTACCGCTGGGACCCGAGCGGCCGGCTCGACGTGGTGGTCAGCGGCGAGCAGGTCATCAACCCCAACGGGGTCTGCTTCTCGCCCGACTACAAGACCTTCTACCTGATCAGCACCGGACCCGGACCGGGCCAGACCAAGGGCGGCAAGGGCGTCATCTATACCTTTGACGTGCAGGGCACAAAGGTCGCGAACATGCGCCTCTTCTCCGACTGCATGGTGGATGGGGTGCATTGCGGGCCGGACGGCATGCGCGCCGACCGCGCCGGAAACCTCTGGGTCGCGTCAAACGCGCCACTCGGCTACTGCGGCGTGACGGTGTGGAACAAGGGGGGCAAGTTGATCGGCCGCATCCGTCTGCCGGAGGTCTGCGCCAACCTCGCCTTTGGCGGACCCAAGCGCAACTACCTGTTCATGGCCGCCTCGCAGTCGCTCTACGGTCTCCAGGTCAATATTCAGGGGGCAGCGCCGGGATAGGCGCCGCTCGACGACAAGGGGATCTTGGACTCGGCCTGCCAGCGGATCGTATTGCGCGGCGCGGCCGGGCTGCTGGGGCCGATAAAGATTCCGATCGGCATAAAGATCGGCAAAGCCGGGAGTCTTCCAAATAACGCAAGCCGCGCGTTCGCGCCGATCCTGATAAATTACTACGGAAAATCGCACAGAGATGGGAGCTCGGATAAGGAAATTTCCTGGACGGCAGGAACCGGAAAATTTCCACGGTTGTTTGATGATAAAGCTGACTCCAACATGGACAGCTTTCGCCGGTTTATCTTTTTGGGTGGATCCATATGACCGATCGTAACCGGACGGATACCTCGCAGCGCGGTTTTGCCTCGATGAGTGAAGATAAGCAGCGGGAAATCGCAAGCAAAGGCGGGCAAAGCGTCCCCGACGAAAAGCGCAGCTTCTCAAAGGACCATGAACTGGCCTCGGAAGCCGGGCGCAAGGGCGGCGAGCACAGCCACGGCGGCCGTGGCGGCCGATAGACGTCTGGCGGGATGGCGCCGATTTGCTCTCGCCCCTCTTCTCCGTCGTGAGGCGGAAGGGACAGGATAGGGAATCGCAGACCGGCGATATCGCCTCGCGCACCCGCCTGGGCAGAAAAGGGGGCGTGTTTCTCCGCTGAGCGAGCGGGGAGACGCGCCTCCTCCGCCTCTGCCGGGCCAAAGTCTCATCTGCCACCTTCGGCCTCTTCGAGGCGGGGGGCGAGGGTGGCAAACACCGCCTCGAACATTGCCGCGGTCAACCGGCCGGTGTTGGTGTTGTAGCGCGAGCAGTGATAGCTGTCGGCGAGCCATGGCCCGTCGGGGAGGACGTGAACGCGGCCGTGGGCAAAGGGAAATCGACTGCGCGGCAGACCAAGCGCCACCAGTACCGCATGATGGGCGATGGCGCCGAGCGCGACGATTGCCCGCAGCCGCGGCATCGCGGCGATCTCGGCGATGAGAAACGGGCGGCACGCGGCAATCTCGCCCGGCTCCGGCTTGTTGTGCGGCGGCACGCAGCGCACTGCGTTGGTAATGCGCACGCCGCGCAGCGCCAGACCGTCATCCGGCCGGGCGGCGTAACAACCCTCGGCAAACCCGAATTTGCCGAGCGTGCGATACAAGAGATCGCCGGCAAAATCGCCGGTAAAGGGGCGCCCGGTGCGGTTTGCCCCCTTGAGACCCGGCGCCAGTCCGACGATCAGGAGGCTCGCCTCGGTCGTGCCAAATGACGGTACCGGCGCGTTGAACCAGCCCGGGTGGGCATCCCGCTGGGCCTGGCGGAAGGCGAGGAGGCGCGGGCACAGCGGGCAGTCCGGTTCCGGTATTGGCGCCGGCGGCTCGGCCCCGCGCGGAGCCGGCGCGCGAGGAGGGCCGGGGATCACGCGTTGTCGACGGGTTCGGGCCGCGGCCGATGGACCTCTTCGCGCGGGTGATGGTTGCGCATGATGTCCGGCAGCAGTTCCTGCAACTCGATAAAGTTGTCGGCCTGCCGGCGCAGATCGTCCGACACCATCGGCGGCGAGGAGCGGATGGTGGAGACGACCGAAACCCGCACTCCCTTGCGCTGCACCGCCTCGACCAGCCGGCGGAAGTCGCCGTCGCCCGAGAACAGGACGGCATGATCCATGTGCTGGGCCATTTCGAGCATGTCGATCGCCAGCTCGATATCCATGTTGCCCTTGATGCGGCGGCGCCCCATCGCGTCGGTGAACTCCTTGGTCGGCTTTGTCACCATTGTAAAGCCGTTGTAATCGAGCCAATCGACGAGCGGGCGTATCGGCGAATACTCCTGATCCTCCACCAGGGCCGTATAGTAGAAAGCGCGGATCATCCGCCCTTTCTCCCGGAACAGTTCGAGCAACCGCTTGTAGTCGATGTCGAACCCAAGGCCGCGGGCGGCGGAGTAGAGGTTGGCGCCATCAATGAACAGGGCGATGCGTTCTTCGGGATAGAAAATCATCGAGACAAATGCTCCATATTGAGTGGGATAATGGCGGTGAGTGTCATACACGGCATCGTCCCGGTCAAGCGGTCTGCGGGCGCACCAGCCATAAGAGGAGGGATGTGGGGTGATCCTGATCGGCATGGGCAGCAATCTTGCCAGCCCCCGTTTTGGGCCGCCGCGCAAAATCGTCGCGGCCGCCCTCGACGCTCTCGCAGGCGAGGGGGTGCGGATTTGCGCCCGCTCCCACTGGTACGAGAGCGCGCCGGTGCCTCCCGCCGATCAGCCCTGGTTTGTCAACGGGGTCGCGGCTCTCGCCACCACCCTCGGCGCGCCCGCGCTGCTGGCCCTGATGCAACGGCTGGAGGCCCGTTTTGGCCGGGTGCGCGGCGCGCGCAACGCGGCGCGCGTGCTCGATCTCGATCTGCTCGACCATGACGGCGAGGTGGTCGAGACGCCATTTTTGACACTGCCGCACCCGCGTCTTGGCGAGCGGCGATTCGTCCTCGTCCCGCTCGCCGAGATCGCCCCCTTATGGCGTCACCCGCGCTCGGGTCTCAGCGCGCGCGAGTTGTTGGCGCGGCTTCCGGCAGGAGAGCAGCCGCTTCATCTTCTCGGTTGAACCATCCGACGATTGTGCCGGGGGCAAGCGGCCCGCTATAAGGCGCCCCTCGGCTCCACCGGCGGAATGGCAATGAGCGACGAAACGGCCCGTTTCAACATGATCGAAAGCCAGTTGCGGCCGAACGGGATCATCGACGAGCGCGTGCTCGCCGCCTTTGCGCGCATCCGCCGCGAAGAGTTTGCGCCCGCGGGGTTGCGCGCCGCCGCCTATATCGACGAAGACCTGCCGCTCGGTGGCGGCCGCGCGATGATGGAGCCGCGCGTGGTCGCGCGCCTGTTGCAGGCGGCCGCGCCACAACGGACCGAGATCGCGCTCGTCGTCGGCGCTGGCAGCGGTTACGAGGCGGCGGTGACGGCGATGCTGGCCAAGAGCGTGACCGCTCTGGAAGAGGATCTCGATCTCGCCCGGCGCGCGCGCGCCGGGCTGGTCGAGCACGGCATCGCTGCGGTTGAAGTCGTCGAGGGACCGCTCTGCGAGGGTTGGCGGTCGCACGCCCCCTATGACGTGATCCTGTTTGGCGGGGCGATTGCCGAGGTGCCGGCGGCCATCAAGGGGCAGCTCGCCGACGACGGCCGCCTGGTTGCCGTCGTCAAGGGTGCGGACGGTCTCGGCCGTGCCGTGCTGATGACGCGCGCCGGCGGCACGTTTGGGCAGCGTTCGCTGTTCGATGCCGCGGTCCCGCTCCTGCCCGGCTTTGCCGCCAAGCCGCAATTCGTATTCTGAGATCCGCGACAGTTTTGGCCGAGATCCCCGCACAAGGCAATTTGTGGCTTCGCATCAACCTCTGGTACATTATCGATTGTGGCGCTTGCCTGTGCTTTGCAAGTCTTGCAGAACCGAGGCCCTGATGTGCGCAGATGAGCACGCTCCCGAGCGATCCGCGGCGGGCGCCCCGAGGCGCCGCCGGGCACGCGCCGGATCGGCCGCGCTCGCCGCCCTTCTCTGCGCCCTCCCCGCGTCACCCGCCGCGGCGGAGACGCTGACCGCCGCGCTCGCCTACACCTATTACAACAATCCGCAGCTTCTGGCGCAGCGGGCGCTCTTGCGGGCGACCGATGAGAATGTGCCGCAGGCGCTCGCCAATTGGCGGCCGACCATCACCTTCACAGGCCAGGTCGGGCATAGTGTTACCGAGATCGTCCCGCCCCACGTACAATCGACAACGACCGGCTTGAACCCGACCGCCCTCGATCTGCGCGTCGTCCAGAGCCTCTACCGCGGCGGTCGCACCACCGCCCAGACCCGCCAGGCGATCAATACCGTCGAGGCGCAGCGGGCGGCAACGCTGTCGATCGAAAGCACGGTGTTTCAGGCCGTCGTCCAGGGTTATCTCGACACCGTGCGCGACCAGACCCTGGTCGAGGTCGATCGCAACAATGAGGCGGTCCTGCGCCAGCAACTGGCGGCGACCGAGGCCCGTTTTCGTGTCGGCGAGGTGACGCGCACCGATGTCGCGCAGGCCGAAGCCTCGCTCGCGCAAGCCACCGCAACCCGAATCGCGGCCGAAGGGACGCTCCAAACCAGCCGCGCCGAATATGCCCGTGCGGTCGGACATCCGCCCGGCCGGCTCGTCTTTCCGCGCGATGTTCCGGCCCTGCCCGCCACCCGCCGGGAAACCTTGAGCCTCGCCGCGCACGACAATTTCAGCGTGATCTCGGCAAACTTCACCGAACTGGCGGCGCGCGACCAGGTCGATGTCGTGCGCGGTCAGCTGCTGCCGCAGATCTCGGTGGTCGGCGATCTCAGCCGCGCCTCCAATCAGTCGACCCTGTTGCAAGGCGTGACGGAAAACACAGCCACGATCATGGCGCAGATGACATGGTCGCTCTATGGGGGCGGTGCGATCTATTCGCAGACCCGGCAGGCCGAGCAGACCGTCGGCCAGCGCCTCTCGCAGGTCGATGACGCGCGCCGGGCGGCGGTGCAGACCGCGACTGACAATTGGGAGACGCTGCGCTCGGATCGCGCCAGCATCGCCTCGTTTGAGGCGGCGGTGCGGGCGGCCCGGATCGCCCTCCAGGGCGTACAGCAGGAGGCGCTGGTCGGGACCGCCACCACGCTTGACGTGCTGGTCCAGAACCAGACGCTGTTCACGGTCGAATCGCAACTCGTCGTCGCCCAGCACGACGCCGCCCTCGCTGCGTTCAACCTCGCCGCCGCGATCGGGCGGCTCATCGCCCCCGATCTCAAGCTGCCGGTCAAGCTTTATGACATGGATCGGCATTACCGCGAGGTGAGAGACAAATGGATCGGCTTTCGCGGCGGTCTGTCGGAATGAGCCACCGTCCGCGCCCGCGGATCGCTCGGGAACAAACAAACTGGCAAAGCGCGCCCGGTTAACCTAGCTTGGCGAGAGTGCCAGTCTTGCGCGGTTGTGGTCATGTCGGACGCAAAACCCCAATCGGAACCTTCGATGGAGGAAATCCTCGCCTCGATCAACCGGATCATTGGTGATGACCAGAAACCGGGCGGTGCGCCTGCGCACCCTGCGGGCGAGCCGAAAAACGAGGTGCTCGAACTGACCGAGGCGATCGCGCAGGACGGCACGATCCGGCGGATCGAGCCGGCGCCGCCGCGTCTTGCCACGCCCGAACCCCCCGCACCAGCGGCCGAGCCAAAGCTTGATCCCCCAAAGATTGATCCCCCAAAGCTTGATCCCCCAAAG
>JBOHMF010000182.1:0-8226 GCA_050730055.1 Allostellaceae bacterium | reverse complement strand
GTGTATTGGGCGCGCAATTCGCTGAGCTTTTCTTCCGCCGCCGCCAGACGCACCAGCGGCGACGGCGCGCCGCCGATCTCGCCTCCGACTGCCGTCGCCTCGCTGATCGTCTGCGGGGTGATCTTCTCCTCCTCCTGCAGGGCCGTGCGCCGCGCCATCGCGTCCTTCACTTGTCCCTCGATGCGGGCCACCGTAAGGCGCGCCTGATCGAGACGCGAGCTGCCGTTCTGCTGCAGCGGCAGAATGTCCATGTATTTGCGCAAAAAGGCGGCGCGACGCTGCTCCGCGGCGCGCAACTGGGTCACATAGCTGGCGATCTGGGCATTGAGAAAGCGCTGGGCATTGGCCATGTCGGCGCGGTTTGTCCCGGTGGCGCGCTCGATAAAGATGTTGAGCAGCCCGGCGACCACATCGTGCGCCAGTTGCGGATTGTCATTGCGATAGCTGATGGTGAACAGGTTGCGCCCCTCCGAGATGACCTTGATCTGCTGCCCCAGATCGGCCACCATCTTCTGCCGCTCGGGGATGTTGTCGATCTCCAGATTGAGCGGAGTCACATCGATCAGCTTGTCGAGATTGGGTCGGCTCAACAGCGTCCGCTGCATCATTTCGAGCTGGCTCTCGGTGTTCTGATCGATCGCCAGCCCCTTCAGGAGGGGTGTCAGAACCGCATTCGTATCGACATAGAGTCGCGCCTCGGCCTCATAGGAATTGGGGATGGCCGACACCCCCGCCCAGCCGATCAGACAGACGCCCCAGGCGGTGGCCACCAGCAGCCACCGCCGTCGCCACGCCACCGCCAGGGTCCGCCGGACCAGGCGATATACCTCCTCCATCCCCGCTCTCCGTCAGAACCAGGCTTGCGGAACAAACACCGTATCTCCCGGCCGCAGCGGCACATTCTGGGAGATTTCACCGTCTTTGAGAAGATCGCTAAGGCGGACGTTGAATGTCTGCGGCCCGCCCGGCTCCCGGCGCACGAGCAGCGCCCGGTTGCCCGCGGCAAACGGTGTCAACCCCTTGGCCGCAATCATCACGTCGAGCAGCGAGAGACCCTTGCGGTAGGGGATTTCCACCGGCTCAACCACCTCGCCGATGACCCGGATCTGACGGGCCGGCGGGCCGACAACTCCCACCACCATGACGGTGACGTTGGGTTCCTTGACATATTTGCGCAACCGCGCCTCGAGGGCGTGCGCGAGCTCGGTCGGCGTCCGCCCGGCGGCCCTGACGTCCGGCGCCAAGGGCGTGGAGACGAGACCGTCCGGCCGCGCCGGAACAATCGCGCTCAGCTCAGGCGAGCGGTAGACAAAGACATTGAGATCGTCGCCGGGGCCGATGATGTATTGTCCCGCCTCCGGGGCCCTCACGCCAATCAGGCTGGGAGCCGGCGCGCTGCACGCAACCGGCAGCATCGCGAGGCAGGCCACAAGGCCGTACCGCCGCCATTCTCGCCAGGAGATCAAGGCCAGCACTCTGTTCACGCTATCGGACCTCTTGCGCCGGTGGGCGGGCGTGCGCGCGGCGGCGGGTTATGCGGGTCGCTTTATCGCAGGCGATCGCCACGCGCCCTCCTCTATACTTGCGAGTTATGTCAAGCGTATCTGTGGATGACGCGGCACGAACGGAGCGTAATATCTATCACAATCGGCGGCGGGGCGACAATCGGGTTTTATGCACACAAATCCTTTAACCTTTTTTAACGGGATCGGCGCCGCAGCGGGCAATGCTGCAAGGTCGATTTTACAGCGGGGTGGCAGGCGCATCCGCCGTGCCAGGCAAGAGTCTCAGCACCAGGCGCGCCAAACGCACCCGGAGTTCGGCATCCGCACCCCGCCGCAGGATAAGGGCAAAATTTGGGGATTCGGCCGATGGCTCTACCATATGTTGAATAATGCTACATTCACCATGAAACGGAAAAATTGCGATTGCATTTGTCATAGATTTGCCCTAACCTCGCCTTGTCACGATTTGTTAAGAACTTTTAAGATCAGGCACAGGCCAACATCCGTCTTATGCGCTCCACTGGAAGCCATGACGCACGCCTGGACCGCTCCTTTCAATGCGGTTGCGACAAACAATACCATAAGCGCCAATGGGATTGGCTGCGGGATTGAATTGGCGATGAACTGGCCGATCGCACCGCAAAACCGGCTTGCGACACGTTCTCAAGATCACGGAGTAGGCAAGTGTCGGTGCAAGAGCAGTTGAGCGTCACTCCTGCGCTTCAGCTCCGGTTGGAGGCTCGGCGCATCGTCCTCGTGGGGTCGGGCGAGCGCGCGCGGCGGCTGTCAAACCGCATCACCGCCCAGCGCGCTCCCGCCACCGAGGTGGTCCGCATCGTCCAGCCCGGCGAGGAGGGACGCGGCGAGGCTCTGGCGCTGCAGTTGGCCCCCGAAGCCTTGCGGCGCGATCAGGTCTGGGGTCTCGTGGTCGCCTCGGATCTGGTGCATCGACTGCCGGCCTCGCTGCTGCTGCAATGCCGCCTCAGCGGCATCCACGTCCTCGACGAAGCCAGCTTCTGGGAGCGCGAGGCGGGCTGCATCGATGTCGACAGCACGCACCCGAGCTGGCTGTTGTCCGGCGACGGGTTTCGCCAGGGCCGGCTGGCCGCGTTCGGCAAGCGCCTTTTTGATCTGTTAATCGCTGCCGTGTTGATTCTTTTGACGTTGCCGCTCATGGGGGTGTTCGCGGTGTTGATCAAGCTCGAGAGCCGTGGTCCGGTGCTCTACCGTCAGGAGCGGGTGGGACGGCGCGGGCACCCTTTTGTGCTGTTCAAGTTTCGCAGCATGCGCCGGGACGCCGAACCCGATGGCACCCCGGTCTGGGCCAAGAACGGCGACAGCCGGATCACCCGGATCGGCCAGTTCATCCGCTTCACCCACATCGACGAGTTGCCGCAGTTGTGGAACGTGCTGCACGGCGAGATGAGCGTTGTCGGTCCGCGCCCCGAACGCCCCTATTTTGTCGATCGGCTCGCGGCGGCGATCCCGCTCTATGCCGAACGCCACTTTGTCAAGCCCGGTATCACCGGCTGGGCGCAGATCAATGCGCCCTACGGGGCCTCGGTTGAGGATGCCCGGGAAAAACTCCGCTACGACCTCTATTACATCAAGAATCGCAGCCTGCTCTTCGATCTGCGGATCCTGCTCTCGACCATCCGGGTCGTCCTGTTGCAGGAAGGCGCACGATAACGGCGCCGATGATTCCCCCGATCTACGGCGTGGTGCTTTATGCGGCTGCGGGGGTTGCCTATGCGTTCCTGCTGCTGCTGCTGCTGCTGTCAAAACGGGCGAGCCGGACCCGAATAACCCTCGCCGCCGCCTGCGCAGCGATGACGGCGTGGGGCGTGGCCAACGCGGCAGGATGGGGTTTTGGCTTTGACCTTCGCGCCAGCCTTGTCGAACTCGCCGGTCTTGGCGTGTGGTGTGCCTTTCTGCTGCACCTGCTGCGCCGGCAAAGGGCGAGCGCCCCCTCCACCCTCCTGATCTTCACCGGTTGCGGCGCCGTCCTGGCGCTGGCCGTTCTCGGGTTTTCCTGGAGTTTCGCCGGGATACCGGGGCTGGCGGGGGCGGCGCTGGCCTCGGGAGAACCCGCCGTGCGCCTGGCCTTGGCGATCTACGGCATTCTGCTGGTGGAGAATCTGTACCGCAATACCGCGCCGGAATTCCGCTGGAACATCAACCTGTTGATGGTTGGACTCGGGGGTCTGTTCCTATACGCCGTCGTGCTCTATTCCGATACGTTGCTGTTTCGCCGGATCTCTCCCGTGCTGTGGGACTGTCGGGCGGTCGCGGCGATCCTGGTGACCCCTCTCCTGGCGGTCGCGGCGGCGCGCAATCGCGATTGGGCGATCGATATCCATGTCTCGCGCACGGTCGTTCTGCACACGACGACCCTGATCGCCAGCGGCATCTTTCTGCTGGCGCTCGCCCTCACCGCCGAGATTTTCCGCTCCATCGGTCCCGGTTGGGTCGAACTGGCGGAGGTGAGCCTGGTCATTGCCGGCGTGACCGCCGTCGCTATTCTTTCGGTCTCGGGGTCGGCGCGCTCGCGCCTATCCCGCATCCTGACGGAAAACTTCTACAGCCACCGCTATGACTATCGGCGGGAGTGGCTCAATTGCACCACGACCCTGACCGCTGCACCCGGGCATGGCAGCTTGCAGACCCGCGTGATCAAGGCGGTGGCCGAGGTTGCCGACAGCCCGGCAGGGGTTCTCTGGGTGCGCGATCTCGACGGCGCCGCCTTCCAATGGGCGGGATCGTGGAACCGCCCCGCGTTGACGGTCTCGGAACCCTCGGATGGACCGTTCCTGGCCCAGTTTGGCGGGGATGTCGCGCTGGTCGAACTGGATCGGCTGGAGGTCCGACCACGCTGGCTTGACGAGGTCGCGCAGGCATGGATCGCGGTTCCCCTCGCTCAGCGCGAGCGGGTCATCGGCTTTGTCGTGCTGGCCCGTCCCCGTGCCCCATTAAAGCTCGACCGCGAGACCCGTGATCTCTTGCACGTCGTCTCTTCTCAGGCGGCCACCCACCTCGCAGAGCAGCAGTATGCCCAAGCCCTCGATGCGGCCCGTCAGCTCACCACTTACAGCAAGCGCTTTGCCTTCGCCCTTCACGACATGAAGAACGTCGCGAGCCAATTGGCAATGATCGTGCAGAATGCGCCGCTTCATCGCGGTGTCCCTGAGTTTCACGAGGATGTGCTGGTGACCGTAGAGGCTGCTCTCAACCGGATGAACCGCGTCCTCGCCGGTCTGCGCTCGCGCAGGCTGGCGCAGATCGAGGGGACTGTCACGCCGCGCGCCCTGGTCGAGGAGGTGGTGGGCGCGCTGCGCCGACGCGGATTTGCGATCGATCTCGACCATGACGGATACAGCGCGGCGGTGGCCATGTCCGCCGATGATTTTCGCTCGGTCCTCACCCATTTGTGCGAGAATGCACTCGAGGCATCGCCGGATTTTGTCAAGATCCGGACGCGGCACGAGCCGCTGCGGGTTGCCATCGACATCATCGACAAGGGCGCTGGCATGACCCCCGAATTCATCCGCGACACTCTGTTCCAGCCGTTTGAGTCGACCAAGCGCGACGGGTTGGGGATTGGCACCTACCAGGCACGTGAGCTGCTGCGAGCGGCAGGGGGAGATCTTCTGGTGACCAGCCGCTCCGACGGCGGGACGACCATGCACATTCTCCTGCCCTGCGTCAGCCGCCAAGCCGAGCCGCCCGATCTGCTGCCCTCGCGGGTTGCCTGATGATCAAGCCCAAGCTGCTTGTGGTCGAGGATGACAATGGTCTGATTCGGCAATATCGCTGGGCATTTCCGGAATACCAGGTGGCGACCGCCCAGACCCGCGAAGCCGCCTGTACCATCGCCAGCCGCGAGCACCCCTCCGTTGCGGTCGTCGATCTCGGCTTGCCGCCCGACCCCGAAGGGGCGAGCGAAGGACTGGCCCTGATCGGCGACATTCTCCGGCTGTTGCCCGATGCAAAGATCATCGTCGCCACCGGCAGCCCGGATCTCAGCCATGCCCTGCAAGCCGTCGCCCGCGGCGCCTTTGATTTCTACCAGAAACCCGTCGATATCACAGTCTTGAAGCTGATCATCGAGCGGGCTTATCGGCTCTCGCGGCTGGAAGCCGAGAACCGCCGCTTGCGCGCGCTGCCGCGGTCCTCCCCGATCGAACGGATCATCACCGGCGACGAGACGATGCTGCAGGTGTGCCGCAGCATCGAGAAACTCGCCGCTACCGATGTCACGGTGCTGATCCTCGGGGAGAGCGGGACCGGCAAGGAAGCCCTGGCCAGTGCTCTGCACGAACTGGGGCCGCGCGCCGAGCGGCCGTTTGTCCCGCTCAACTGTGCGGCCATCCCGGAGACGCTGCTGGAAAGCGAGTTGTTCGGCTATGAGCGCGGCGCCTTTACCGGCGCCGTCAAGCAGACGATCGGCAAGATCGAGAGCGCGCACGAGGGCACCCTGTTTCTCGACGAGATCGGCGATCTGCCCTTGCCACTCCAGGTCAAGCTGCTGCGCTTCCTGCAGAATCAGGTGATCGAGCGGATCGGTGGGCGCCAGTCGATCCAGACCGATGTCCGAATCGTCTGCGCCACCAATCAGGATCTCGAAGCGAAAATGCAGTGCGGCGAATTTCGCGAGGACCTCTTCTACCGCCTGAACGGGGTGACCGTCCGGGTTCCTCCGCTGCGCGAACGCGGGGGCGACGTGGTCCTTTTGGCAAACCACCTGCTGAACCGGTTTGCGTTGCAGTTCAGCAAGCCGATCAAGGGGTTCAGCGCGGCCGCCGTGACCGCCCTGGCGGCCCATCCCTGGCCCGGCAATGTCCGCGAACTGGAAAACCGGGTGAAGCGCGCCGTCGTCATGGCGGAAGAGCGGATCATCGAACCGGCCGATCTCGAACTGGCGAGCGAAGCGGAGGAGAGGATCAATTTCGACCTGCGCGCCGCCCGCAGCCGCGCCGAGCGCAAGACGATCGAGTTGGCACTGGCCCAGAGCAACGGCAACATCTCGACAGCAGCCAGACTTCTCAAGATCAGTCGCCCGACCCTCTACGCCCTCATGGAGGTGCATGGGATTGCGATCAATTCCGAGCCGCGCGGGCGCGAGGCGGCCAAGATCATGTCCCTGAACGATCACGGGATCGCCGAAGGAGAGTAAGGCGTGCGCAACAATCTCGTCAAAGCGGGAGCGGTGCTCGCCGCGTTTGTGAGCCTCGCCGCGGTGGCTCATGCCGCCGATTATCTCGGGTCAGCCAAGAAGTTTCTCGCCAAGGGGGATCTGAAGGCGGCGGAGATCGAGCTCAAAAACGCTGTGCGCGCCAACCCGCACGCGATGGAGGCCCACTATCTCCTGGCCCGCGTCGAATTGCAGATGGGAAACCCCGTCGCCGCCGAGTTCCAGGCGAAGGCGGCGCGGGCCGGCGGGTACGATCTCGCCCAGACCGTCCCGCTCCTTGCCGAAACCTATCTGCAACAGCACAAGCTCCGCGAGATCCTGCAGGATTTTCCGGCCACTACGGGCAGCGCGGCGCAGCGCGCCGGCGTCCTGGTTATTCGCGGCTATGCCCAGGTCGCGCTTGGCAAGCGGGACGAAGCGCTCAAATCCTTCCAGCAGGCCGAGACACTGGCCCCCCTGTCGCCGCAACCGCTGCTCGCCGAGGGAAAACTTCTGCTGTCCGAGCGAAAATACGCCGAGGCCAAGACCAAGCTCGATCGTGCGCTCGGCCTCGCCCCGAAATCGACCGAGATCCGGCTGACCAAGGCCCAGCTGCTGCGGGTGAGCGGGCACGCCAAGGAGGCTCTCGCGCTGCTCGATCAGACGGTGCACGATGCGCCGCAATACCTGCCGGCCCGCCTCGAACGCGCCGATCTCCTGGTGGCGGAGAACAAGGACGCCCTCGCCGACGCGGATATCACGACCATCCTGAAAGCCCAACCCGGCAATCCCGGAGCTCTTTATCTGCAGGCGATCCTGTTTGTCAAAAGCCGAAATTACAAGGCTGCCGACGCCAATCTGGCGCGACTCTCAAATGTGCTGGCCAGATTCCCGCACGGCTATTATCTCGCCGCTCTGGTCAAATTCAACTTACACGAGTACTCGCAGGCCGAAGACGCCGTGCGGCGCTATGTGGCGCGTCAACCCGACGATCTCGCCGGCAAAAAGCTCCTGGGGCTGATCGATCTGGCGCAAGGCCGCCCTGGCGAGACGATCGCGCTCCTCGCGAGCCTGGAAAAATCCGGAAAGGCCGATGCCGGGACGCTCGACCTGTTGGGGCGCGCCTATATGGCAACAGGCCAGTCCGCCAAAGCCTTGGCGGCCTTCCAACAGGCGGTGAAGCTGGCGCCAAAGAATGCGGCCTTGCGCTTCTATCTCGGCGAGACGCGATTGCAGACCGGCAATTCCGCCGACGCGGTCGCCGCCCTTGAACAATCGCTCCAGCTCGCGCCGTCGGTGCGGGCCGGCGAGATCCTGGCGATCACCGAAATGGGCGCCGGCCACTGGAAGGAGGCGCTCGCCGCCGCCGACAAATTGCGGAGTGCGCAGCCCAAAAACCCCGCCGGGGAAAACCTGACAGGGCTGATCAAGCTGGCGCAGTTCGATCTCGACGGGGCGCGCGCCGTCTTTGAGAAGCTCGCGCAAACCGACCCCAACTTTCTGCCGGCCCAGCTCAATCTCGCGCGGATCGCCGAACTGCAAGAAAAACCC
>JBOHMF010000181.1:0-8264 GCA_050730055.1 Allostellaceae bacterium | reverse complement strand
GCTCGCGCGGGGACCCCAAGGCGGCGGGTCGGCGCAGGTGACGCGATAGCCGGCGCGCTTGAGGACGCGCTCCGCAGCGCGCGCGTTTTCCGGCTCGAAATAGCGGTTGAAGGTATCGCCGAGGAGGACGACCTCGCGGCCGTCTCCCAAAGCCGCCGCGCCGCGCCAGGGGCGCGACGACCACTCGGGCAACCGGCGCCGCGCGGACAGCCCGAACAGCCGCTCACCAAACCGCGCCAGGACCGGCAGCCGATTGCGCAGATTGAGGAGCGGCGCAAACCGCGCCGCCCAGGGCGCATAGCGCGGCAGATGGGCGACAAGACGCTCGCGCCGCGAGAGACCGTGGCGCTTTTGCCAATGGTGCAGAAACTCGATCTTCATCCGCGCCATATCGACCCCGGTCGGGCATTCGCGCTTGCACCCCTTGCACGAGATGCAGAGATCCATCGTCGCGCGCATCTTGGGCGCGACGAGCGCCTCGCGCCCAAGCTGGCCCGACAACGCGAGGCGCAAGGTGTTGGCCCGGCCGCGCGTCAGATGCACCTCGTCGCCGGTGGCGCGGAACGAGGGACACATGACGCCGGCGTCGCGGGCGCGGCAGGCGCCGTTGTTGTTGCACATCTCAGTGGCGGCGGCAAAACCGCCCCATTCCGACCAGTCGAGTGCGGTCTCGGTCGGCAATTGCCGATAATCGGGCGGAAAGCGAAAGAGGCTGCGATCGTCCATCTTTGGGGCGCGGACGATCTTGCCGGGGTTGAAGAGACCCTCCGGGTCAAAGGCGTCCTTGACTTCCTCAAAGGCGCGGGCGATGCGGTCGCCAAACATCGTCGCATGAAATTCCGAGCGTACAAGGCCGTCGCCGTGCTCGCCCGAGTGCGACCCCTTGTATTCGCGCACCATCGCAAAGGCTTCCTCGGCGATCGCCCGCATCTTTCTGACATCGAGTTCCTGCTTGACGTTCAACACCGGACGCACGTGCAGACAGCCGACCGAGGCATGCGCATACCAGGTGCCGTAGGTGCCGTGCCGGGCAAAAATGCGGGTCAGCCGGTCGGTGTAATCGGCGAGGTCTTCGAGGCGCACCGCGCAATCCTCGATAAACGAGATCGGTTTGCCGTCGCCCTTCATCGACATCATGATGTTGAGACCCTGGGCGCGCACGCTCCAGATCTGCTGCTGAAAACCGGGATCGACCGCCTCGACGACCGCATCGGGAAGGCCGAGATCGCCCATCAATTCGCCGAGCGCCGCGAGCTGCCGGCGGTTCAGGGCCGGGTCGTCGCCGGCAAACTCGACAATCAGGATCGCCTCCGGCGCGCCCCAAGGGCAATCATGCTTGACAAAGCGTTCGACAATCGGCCGGAACAGCGCGATCCCGCGCGCCAGGTCGATCATCGTGCGATCGACCAGCTCGACCGCGCTGGGACCCAGCTTGACGATGTGCCGGGCCGCGTCCATCGCGCCGTAAAAGCTCGGGAAATGGCAGATTCCGAGGACACGGTCGGCGGGGATCGGTTGCAGATCGAGTTCGATCCCGGTGAAAAAGGCGAGCGTCCCCTCGGACCCGACGAGAAGGTGCGCCATGTTGTGCCCCTCGTCCGAGATCGTATCGAGATTGTAGCCGCCGACCCGGCGCAGGACGCGCGGAAAGCGGCGGGTGATCTCGTCGGCCTCGCGGGCGTGGAGCGCGCGCATCCGGCGGACGAGATCGCGATAGCGCTCCGGACCTATGGAATCGTCAAAATTGCCGGGGGTGTCGGCAAAACGTGCCGCCGTGCCATCGGCGAGGATCGCCTCCACGGCCCGCACATTATGCACCATGTTGCCGTAGCGCAGGGAGCGCGAGCCGCAACTGTTGTTGGCGGTCATGCCTCCAAGCGTCGCGCGGCTCGCCGTCGAGGGATCGACCGGGAAAAAGAGGCGATCCTTGCGCAACAGGCGATTGAGCGGGTCGAGCACGACCCCCGGCTCGACCGTGGCGCGGCGCCGCTCGGGATCGACTTCGACGACCCGGTTCAGATATTTGCTGCAATCGACGACGAGGGCGCGAGCGACAGTCTGCCCGCACTGTGACGTGCCGGCGCCGCGCGGCAATACCGGAACCCCCTCCTCGCGTGCGATGGTGAGCGCCGCGACGACATCCTCCCGGGTTTTTGGCACGATGACGCCCACGGGCTCGATCTGGTAGATCGAGGCGTCGGTCGCATAGCGTCCGCGGCTGAAGGCGTCAAACAGCACTTCGCCCTCTGTCTCGCGCCGGAGCCGGGCGGCAAGCGCGGAAGCAGGGCTATCGAGAGGCATCGGGTTTTCCCGCAAATCGTGGTTCCCGAAATGGATGGAGGCCGGGAGGACATGCCGTCAACCGCTTTTGTCACTCTTTTCGCCACCGGGCGCCGCAGCGCCGCGCCGGACGGATCCGAGGTCCGTATCCTGGCGCAGGGCGCGCGCGGTGGGATGGCGCTGTTCACCCTGCCGCCCGGGGCTGTCGCAAAAGCCGTCGCCCACCGCACCGTCGAGGAGGTCTGGTACTTTCTGCACGGGCGCGGCCGGATGTGGCGCAAACTCGGGAGTGCGGAGGAGATCGTCGCGGTCGAACCGAGTGTCTCGCTCGTGATCCCGGTCGGCGCGCATTTCCAGTTTCGCGTTGACGGGGCGGAGCCGCTCACCGCGCTCGGCGCCACGATGCCGCCCTGGCCCGGCGCGGACGAGGCGTATTTTGTGGAAGGACAATGGCCGGCGACGGTGTGAAAACCTTCACGGACGTGCGGATGCGCGGCTTTGCCGATCGGGTGCCGGTCGCGGACGCGCTGCGCTGGATCGACGAGCAGGGGCACAGGCTCGCTGCGGAGGAGATCGCGCTCGCCGACGCTGCGGGGCGGGTGCTGGCGTTGCCGGTCCGCGCTCCCGCGGACCTGCCGCCCGCCGACTGCGCGGCGCTCGACGGCTTTGCCGTGCGCGCAGCCGACACGCTCGGCGCCGGCGACTACGATCCGGCCGTGCTGAGACTGGCGGACCCGGCCGGGCCGCTCCCACCGGGCAATGCCGCGATGCTTGTCGCCGGCGCGGCCCTGCCGGCGGGCGCCGAGGCTGTCGCGCCGTTCGAATGGGCCCAGGTGAAGGGAATATCTGTCGAGATTTTTGCGCCGGTCGCCGAGGGGTCCGGCATCCTGCGCCGGGGGCAGGACATCCGCGCCGGCGATACCGCGCTCGCGGACAGCCGCCGGTTGCAGCCGGCGGATCTCGCCCTGTTGGCCGCGCTCGGCATCGGCAGAATAAGCGTGGTGCGCCGACCGCTTGTGCGCCTCGTCATCGCCGGCGCAAAGAATGCCGCGCCCGATGCCGACGGACCGATGCTGCAAAACCTCATCGCGCGCGACGGCGGCCTGATCGAGAGGTTTGTGGCCGGTCTCGCGGACCGGACGGCGATGGCTGCGGCAATCGCCGCGCCCAGCGCCGATGCGGTCCTGATCGCCGGGCGCAGCGGCACCGGCGCGGACGACATCGCACCGCGCTCGCTCGCCGATAGCGGCACGGTAGCGATCCACGGCATCGCGCTCAAGCCCGGCGGCTCGACGGGGATGGGATCGGTCCAGGAGACATCGGTGATCCTGCTGCCGGGTGCGCTGCTCGCCTGTTTCGCCGCCTATGAGCTGTTCGCCGGGCGGCTGATCCGGGCTCTCGGCGGACGCAGGGCAGATTTTCCGCACCCTGTGCGCGAGATCGAACTCGCGGGCAAGCTCGTCTCGACAATCGGCCTCGTCGAGTTCCGGCCGGTACGGATCAGCGGCGGCAGCAAGCCCGCAGCCGAGCCTCTGGCCGTGTCCGAGGGCGGCGGTCTTGCCGCTCTGCGCGAGGCCGATGGTTTTGCCCTTGTGCCGGCTGCGCTCGAAGGCTGGGCGCCGGGGACACCGATCCGCGTTTACCTTTGCGGCAACGAGGCGGAAACGCCATGAACGACAGCATCCGGGCTGCGCTGGAACGGGCGGCCCGACAGGAGCAGTTTCTCGAGGTCGTCGATCGCGACGCGGCCGAGGCGCGCTTTCGCGCTCATCTGCGGCTCGAACCCCTGGGCGCGGAAACGGTCCCGCTTGCCGCCGCGCTCGGCCGCGTGCTCGCAGCCGATGTGATCGCTACGGTCGATGTGCCCGGCTTTGACCGGGCGAGCGTTGACGGTTTTGCGGTGCACGCTGCCGACACCGCCGGCGCCGCCGACGAGCGGCCGCGCCTCTTGCGCTTGAACGGCGAGATCCTGACCCCCGGCGTCGCGCCGCGGGTTGCGGTCCTGCCGGGGACGGCGAGCGTCATCGCCACCGGCGGCATGGTGCCGCGCGGCGCCGACGCCGTCGTCATGGTCGAGCACACCGAGACCGATGAGCGCGACGGCGCGCTCTCGGTCGAGATCCGCCGTGCCGCCGCGCCCGGCCAGTTCATCCAAGGGGCCGGCTTTGACATCGCGCGCGGGGAAAATGTCCTGCGCGCCGGTCAGGTCTTATCCTCGCGCGAGATCGGCGCGCTGGCGGCGACTGGCACGGCCGATGTCGCCGTGTGGCGGCGGCCCGAGGTTGCGATCTTTTCGACCGGCGATGAGCTCGTCGCCCCTGGCGCGCCGCTGCCGCAGGGCGGGATCTATGATTCCAACGGTGCGATCCTCGCCGCCGCGGTCGAAGAAGGGGGCGGCGTGCCGGTGCCGCTCGGCATCGCCCGCGATGACGCGGGCGAGATCGCAGCCCTCCTCGACCGCGCCCTCGCCCACGATGTCGTTCTGCTGTCCGGCGGCACCTCAAAAGGCGCGGGCGACATCGCCTATCAGGTGGTCAAGAGTCGCCTCGACCCGCCCGGCATCATCGTCCACGGCGCCGCCTTGAAGCCCGGCAAGCCGATCTGCCTCGCCGTTTCGGGGACAAAGCCGGTGGTTATCCTGCCCGGTTTTCCGACCTCGGCGATCTTCACCTTTCACGAGTTTGTCGCCCCGGTCATCGGCGCCCTCGCCGGGCGCCCGCCGCTTCGCCACGACAGCGTCGCCGCACGGCTTTCGACGCGCCTCACATCGGAGCGCGGGCGCACCGAATACGTCATGGTCGCACTGGTCGAGGACGAGGGCGGCGGTCTCAGGGCCTATCCCACCGCCAAGGGATCGGGCGCCGTCACCGCCTTTGGCCAGGCCGACGGTTTTTTCGCGGTGGCGCCCCAGGCCGAGGTCGTGCCGGCGGGAACCGAGGTCGCGGTGACAGTGATCGGAGCCGGGCGCCGTCCGCCCGATCTCGTCGTGATCGGCAGCCAGTGCGCCGGTCTCGACATGCTCCTCACGCGTCTCGTGCGCGAGGGGATGAGGGTCAAGGCGCTCGCGGTCGGCAGCATGGGCGGTCTCGCAGCAGCCCGGCGCGGCGAATGCGACCTCGCCGGCATCCATCTGCTGGACCCGGAAACCGGCGTGTACAACCGGCCGTTTCTCGATGACGGATTGGCCTTGATCCCCGGCTACCGCCGGCTGCAAGGGATCGTCTTTCGGCCGGGCGACGCGCGCTTTGCCGGCCGCGCGGTGCAGGATGCGATCTCTGTCGCCGTCCAGAACCCCGACTGCCTGATGATCAACCGCAACGCCGGCAGCGGCACCCGCATCCTGACCGACCGTCTGCTTCGCGGCGCGCGCCCCGAGGGTTATGCCCATCAGACAAAATCGCACAACGCCGTCGCGCTTGCGGTCGCGCAGGAGCGCGCCGATTGGGGGGTCGCGATCGCGCCGGTGGCGCGGCAATACGGTCTCGGCTTTCTGCCACTCCAGCCCGAGCATTACGATTTTGTCGCGCCAAAAGCGCGCCTCGCGCGCCCGCCGGTGCGCCGCTTTGCCGCGCTCTTGCAGGAGCCGGCGGTACGCGCACACCTCGCCGAACTGGGCTTTGATCCAGAGCAGGCGGCGGAAGGGATCGCCAACCCGGCCGCAATATCCTAAATTCGTCCCAGTGGACCGCTTTCGCACGTGGAGGACGCCGTGGCCGACATGCTGATTTCCTGCGACGATCACATGGATCTCTCGCAACTGCCGCCGGATCTGTGGGAGAGCCGGTTGCCGCAAGCGCTGCGCGATCGTGCCCCGCGCGTCGAGGAGCGCGACGGCCAGACGGTCTGGGTGTGCGACGGCAAGGTGTGGGGACGCTGGGACGGCAAGCCGCCCGAAACCGGCCCCGCCCGGCAGGTCAAGTCGATCTACAACGCCTTTGACCGTGCTGGCATCCACGACCAGAGCGCGCGTCGCCCGGCGGTTGCCGAACTGCGCCTCGCCGATATGGACAGCAACCATATCGCGGCGCAGGTCATCTTTGGCCCGATCTTTCAGATCTCGACCCAGGACCCGGTGCTGCGCGTCGCCTGCTATCAGGTCTACAACGACTGGCTCTTGGATTTCTGCAAGGCCGCGCCCAACCGCCTGATCGGCGTGCCGCTGCTGCCGGAAACCCCCGAGGCCGCGGTCGCCGAGCTGTCGCGCCTGATCGCCAGGGGCGGCGTGCGTCAGGTCAACCTGATGATCGCCCAGATCAACCCGAAGCTCGACGATCCGGCCTGGGAGCCGCTGTGGAACCTGCTCGAAGAGAGCGGCATCCCCCTCTCCTGGCACATCACCGTGTTTGGCGTCCCACCCAACAGCCGCGCCGCCGGCAAGGCCGCGAGCGTCTTTGAGAACACCAAGGGCTTTCTCAACAACTTTCTGGAACCCTTTGTCGATCTGTTCGCCTGGGGCATTCTCGAACGCCACCCGAAGCTCAAGATGGTGATGGCCGAGGCCGGCACCGGCTGGCTGCCCTGGCTCGTGCAGGAACTCGACTACCGCCACTGGCGGTTGTGGGAAGCCAAGGATTTCTGGGCCGACAAGGGCGGCAGCGCGCTGGAGACAAAGCCCAGTGAACTGTTCAAGCGACAGATCTGGGCGACCTTCCAGGAGGATTACGTGGCGCTGTCGCTGCTCCCGTTCTTTGGCGAGGGGCATCTGCTCTGGGCCTCGGATTATCCGCATCCCGACAGCGTGTGGCCGAACTCCGAGGCGGCGATCGAGCGCCAGATGAAGGACCTGTCGCCGGCGATGCGGCGCCGGCTGACCCACGACAACGCCGCGGCGCTCTACGGCCTGTCCTGAGAAGGGATGGCGGAATGCGCGGCGCGCGCATTCCGCCGCGCTCACATCAAATCGTAGGCGCGCTCGCCGTGGGTTGACAGGTCGAGGCCGTCGCGTTCCTCCTCGCGGCTGACGCGGATGCCGATCAGCCGGTCGAGCACCCGGACGATGCTCCAGGTCGCGACGGCCGACCACAGCGCCGTGGAGCGTTCCTTTACGGCATCGAGCAGGGATTTTGGCAGGCGCATGTTGATCTGCGCCGTCTTCCTCTCGAACTCGAAATGCTTCGGCTTGAACTGGGCAAAATCGAGGTCGGACAAATCCTGTTCCAGAAAGGCGGCAGCCTCCTCGTCGCTCTGGAATTCAGGAATATTTCGATTCATAGCGGGTATTCATCTTCGAGCGCCGGGGAGTATCAGCCTCTGATAGTATAAGTCGTCCTGTCATCCATTTGGCGAAACATATCGTCAGCGGTCATCGTGGATGGTGAGAACTGCTCCCCGCGGGCGGCAGCGCGGACCACCTCCCACATATACATCTGCATTTTTTCCCAGACGGCCTCAGTTGTCATAAAATCATGATCAACGCCAGTAGCAATATAATAGCATCTGGATACGATAGGAATAGTTCTGCGAAGAACTTTCTGAATATCTTCATATTGCATTGGTTTCACTTTTGGCTTGCGGGACTGAGTTGCTCTATGAGCTCCCGCTTCATCACGGTATTTTCTGAGCCTTGCAAGCTCGGAAGAGCCTTTTGCGAGTTTAAAATCTTGCAGCCACGAGGAAACCCGCCTTCTCAAATCAGCTTCGCGTTGATCGGCAGTGTGGCGGGTCGCGGGGAATTCCAGATCCTGTCGTCCCTCACCGCAGATCCAATCGACTCGCCGGATATCCCTCGAAGCGACGCGCTCTCGCGCTACCAGCGCTTCAATAAGCCCCGCATCACGCAGCAGAGAGGCGACACCTGGTAAAGAATTCACATCACCCCTATTATCCTTATCCCACAATCGCGTTAGCGCCATCGTCTCTTAGTGTCCGTTCGGAGACTTATTGAAGTGGATTAGGCTGTTGTGATCTAGTGAGGTGGCCTGCAAGGAGGGGCTGCCGATGTGGACGGCGGAAAACCGAGCAAGAGACAACCGCGACCACCTGCG
>JBOHMF010000180.1:0-8272 GCA_050730055.1 Allostellaceae bacterium | reverse complement strand
CTACTGGCAGGACCACGGCATGCGACCGCTCGGCGGCCGCTCGGCCGCAACACCGATCGAGCCGCCCAGCAGCCCGGTGGCCGGCCTGACGATTCGGCCGGCCGTCGCCGGCGGCGCGGTGCGCAGCGCCCCGTCTTCCGTCTGCCAGCTGCCAACGGCGGAGGCGAGCACGCCGGACGCGGGCGCGGTGATCCCGCCAGGAGCCGCGCCGAGCGGCCCCCCGGCGGAGGGCGGGGCGGGTTCCGCAGGGGCGTCCGCGGCGACGATCGCGGATTTCGCCCAGCGGATCGGCCCGGCCCTGCAGCGGGCAGCGGCGCAACTCGGCGTATCGTCGCGCATCCTCCTCGCGCAAGCGGCCCTCGAATCGGGTTGGGGGCGCTCGGTGGTCGGCAACAATCTTTTTGGCATCAAGGCCGACCCCTCCTGGCGGCACGCGCGCATCGCCGCGATGACGCACGAGGTCAGGGACGGCCGGCCGACAGCGGAGCGGGCCTCCTTTCGCGCGTATGCGAGCCTTGGCGATGCGGTCGCGGATTACGTCGCACTGATCGCCGACAGCCCGCGCTACCGCGCGGCGCTTGGGGCGGGCGATGATGCGCAGGGCTATGGCGAGGCGTTGGTCAGGGGCGGCTACGCGACCGATGGCGATTATGCGCAAAAGCTCGCCGCGGTCGCCGACAGCCCTGCGCTTCTCGCCGCCCTGAGACAACTGAACCCGGCGGGCCAGCCGGTCTCCGCCGCCACCGCGGGATAGGATGCGATGAGCGAGCTCATCTCCGATCCCGAGGCCGACGGCCGCCGCATTGCGCACCGGCTCTCCCGCCTGTTCCGGATCGAGCGCTCCGGCGGGTTCGACCGCCGCCCGGCGGAGACGGTGCGGCGCATGATCGAACGCCGCGACGCGCTGATCGACGCGCTGATCGCCTTCCAACGCCAGCACGAGAAAGCGCCTTCGCCGGCATTTTTGCAATCGCTGGCGGAACTGGCCGACGAGGCGCGGCACGCGCGGGAATACGCCGAGGCGCAGGTCGTGCGGCTGCGGGCGGAACTGGGATTGCGACGCGGCGACGGGCGGCCGACGGGGCTGCGCGGCGGCGGCGAGGGGCAACTCATCGGGCGAGGATGACATGGCCGGTCTGACGCAACTGATCGACATTGCCGCCAGCGGTCTCTCGGCCGCCACCGCCGGCATGGAAACCGTCTCCAACAACACCGCCAATGTCAACACGCCCGGCTACGATGTCGAGTCGGCCGCGCAGGTCGCGCTGGCCGGCGACGGCGATCCGGTCGGGCGCGGGACCGATGTGACCGCAATCCAGCGCGCTTTTGATCAGTTCGCCTTTCAGCAGGTCGTCACGGCCTCTTCGGCCGGTCAGGCCTCGCAGACCTTGCAAACCAACACCGCCGCCCTCGCTGCGCTCTTTCCCGTCGCCTCGGGCGGCAGCGGCGGTCTGGGTGCGGCGCTCGGCAGCTTTTTTGCCGCGGCGAGCACTCTCGCCGGGGCGCCGACAAGCACGCCGGATCGCGAGGTGCTCCTGGGCGGGGCGCAATCGCTGACCGGGGCTTTTCACTCGGTGGCGGGCCAGGTCGCCACCGATCTGACCGACCTCAATGGTCAGATCGGCGATGCGGTCACCCAGATCAATGCGCTCGCGCAGCAGATCGCCGCCCTCAACCAATCGATCGCCGCGCAACCGCCGGGAGGGGATGCAAACGCTCTGCTCGACCAGCGCGACCAGCTCGTCCAGCAGCTCGGCCAACAGATCGGCGTGACCGTCCTCTCCGGCGCCAACGGAGCGCTCGATGTTTATACGACGGGCGGCGCCGCGCTGGTGGACGGCACGAGCGCCTCGCAGCTTTCCGTCGCCTCGGGCAGCTATGGCGACGGCACCGTCGCGATCACTTACGCACTGATCGGCCAGGATCTGACCGACAGCCTGTCGGGCGGAACAATCGGCGGCCTGCTGGCATCCCGCGCACAACTGATCGGCGCCCGCGATAGCGTCGGCGGCCTTGCCGCGGGTCTCGCCGCCGCCGTCAACACGCAGCAATCGCTGGGGCTGGATCAGAACGGCGCGATCGGAGAGCCCTTGTTCTCGCTCTCCAGCCCCAGCGTTTACGCCGCGAGCACAAACACGGGCAGCGGCACGCTTTCGGCCTCGATCACCGATGCCGCCCAGTTCACCCCCGGCGATTTCATCCTGACCAAAACCGCCAGCGGGTTCGAAGCGACCAATACGGCCACTGGGCAGACGACTTCGCTCGGCGCCGGCCCGAGCCTGAGCCTCGACGGGATGACGATCACGGTTTCGGGGACGGTTGCGACCGGCGATTCCTTCAAGCTCGAACCGACTGCGACGGCGGCGCAGACGCTCGCGCTCGCCACCACCGATCCGGCGGCGGTCGCGGCCGCCGCGGCCTATGTCGTCACGCCCGGCTCGGTCAGCGGCAGCGGCGCCATCACGGACACCAACAAGGGCACCGTGTCGGCGACAGTCGGCGGCCCGGTCGCGGGCAGCAGTCTGTCCGCGGGAACGGTATCGGTGCCGGCGAGCGCCTTTGGCCAGACCCTGGAGATTGCCTTCACCTCCGCCACCAATTTTCAGGTGAAAACAAGCACCGGCTCGGTCCTCGCCTCGGGCGCGGTCAGCCCGACCGCGGGAGCGGAGATTGCGATCGCCTTTCCCTCGCCGCCCGCCCCGAGCGGAGACGTGGAGAGCGTGGCGCTCTCCGCCGGCACCGCGGCGGTGGGTGATGCGTTCACCCTCACCCCCGGCGGCGCCGGCAGCAACGGCAACATCGCCACCATGGCGGGACTGGTCTCGCAAAAACTGGTCGCGGGACAGACCCTTGGCGACGCCTACGCCGCGCTCGTCGCCACCATCGGCAGCAACGGCCAGGACGCCCAGGTCGCCGCGACCGCGGCGCAGGGCGTCCTGACGCGAGCAACGCAGGCGCAGCAGGCGATCTCCGGGGTCAATCTCGACGAGGAGGCGACCCATCTCGTCGCCTATCAGCAGGCCTATCAGGCCTCGGCGCAGGTCGTCGCCACCGCCCAAACCCTGTTCCAAAGCCTCCTGGCTGCAGTGCAGGCGGGCTGAGAGAGGACGCCATGCGCATCAGTACACAGGAGTTTCTGCTGGGTTCGCTGCCCGATCTCTTGAACCAGCAAAGCAACGTCAATCAGCTCAACCGGGAAATCGCCACCGGCGAGACCATGCTCGATGCCACCGCCGATCCCGCCGGCGCCGGTCTCAGCGTGCAGACCGCCGATGCGGTCCAGCATTTCGCCTATGATGCCGGCAACGCGCAAAGCGCCGGGCAGACGATCGGGACTACTCTCTCCGCGCTGCAACAGGTCACCGGCCTCATCAACCAGTTGCGCCAGACCGCGGTCGCGGGCGCCAACGGGGCGACGACCGGGACGGCGCGTCAGGCGTTGGCTGCGACCGCCGAGAGCGCGCTGCAACAACTTGTCGCTCTCGCCAATACGCAGGACGCAAACGGCAGCTATGTTTTTGCCGGCTCAAACGCGACCGCCGAGCCGTTTGTGACTTCTCCCGGCGGGCAGGTCTCGTTTGTCGGCGACGGCGCGACAAACGCGATCGAGGTCGCGCCCGGCCTCTCGGTCCCGGTGACGGTCTCGGGGCAGGGCATCTTTATGAACGTTCCGGCCGGCAAGGACGGTGTCGCGGTCACCGCCAACCCAGCCAATACCGGGACCGCCTTCGCCCTGGCGCAGGGCATCACCAGCCTCAGCCAACTGACTGCGGAGAGCCTCGCCGGCACGGAGTATCAGATCACCTTCAGCGCCGGCGGCGGCCTCGCCTACGCCGTCGCCAGCGGCTCCGGCAGCCCGGGCACCGCCGGGTTTGCCGCGACCAGCGGCACCATCGCCGCGGGGACGTTTACCCCGGGCACGGACCTGGAGTTTGCCGGTCTCGACATCGCGATCACCGGAACCCCGGCCGCGGGCGACAAGTTTGTCGTCGCGCCCGGCACCGGTGAGAGCCTGTTCCAGACCGCGCAGGATCTGATCGCGGCGCTCGCGGCGCCGTCTCAGAGCCAGCCGGCGAATGCCCTGGTTCAGCAGCAGATCGAGAATGTCCTGGCCAGTCTTGACGGCGCGCAGAATTCGGTCCTGTCGGCAGAGGCCGCGCTCGGATCGACGCTTTCCCAGATCCAGGCGGTCGGGGCGCAGGACCAGACTGAGGGCAGCGACGCCCAGGCCCAATTGTCCAGCCTGCAATCGGCCAACCTGCCCCAGGTGCTGGCCAACTACAGCGCCGGCGTTACCGCCTTGCAGGCGGCGGAACTGGCGTTTGGCAAGATCCAGAACCTGACGCTGTTCTCGGTTCTCCATCCGTAAACGCGACGGGGCGCCGGCGCACCAGGGATCGCGATGAACGACATGGGATTTCCCTCGCGCGCGGCGCAGGACGGGCTTGCGGGCGCGACGGCGGTGATCGTCATGGGGATGCACCGCAGCGGCACCTCGGCGCTGACCGGCATGCTGCATCATCTCGGGATCGTGCTCGGCGACCGTCTGATGCCGGCCTCCCTCGACAATCCGCGCGGCTACTGGGAGCACCTCGATATCGTCGCCGCCCACCAGCAACTGATGGGCGCGCTCGGCCGCGGCTGGGACGACCTCCGGCCGCTGCCCGCCGGCTATTGCGACAGCGCGGCCGGAAGCATCGCCCGCCGCCGTATATCCGATGTTCTGCGGCGCGATTTCTCGGGGGTCGCGCTGTGGGGGGTGAAGGACCCGCGGCTGTGCCGGCTGGCGGCGCTGTGGGAGGGGGTTTTCGCAGACCTCGGTGCGGAGCCGCATGTCATCCTCGTCCTGCGCGACCCTCGCGATGTCGCCGCCTCGCTCGCCCGGCGCGACGGCCTTTCGGCGGAGCGTGCTCTGCTGTTGTGGCTGCGCCATGTGCTCGAAGCCGAGCGCGGGACACGCGGGCAGAAGCGCGCGATCGTGCATTACGAGGATCTCGTCGGCCGGAGCGGCTGGCGCGCGGTCGCGGCGCAAATCGTGCGCGAGACCGGCATCGCCTGGCCTGCGGCCGCGACCGAGGCGGCGATCGATGCCTACCTTGCGCCCGAGCTGCGCCATTTTCAGATGGAGGAGAGCGAGACCGATGCGGCTCCGGCAGCGGTGCGGGGCTGGGTCGCAGCGACCTATGCGGCGTTCGCCCCGCAGCGCGGGGAAACCGAGCGCCGCGGGATCTGCGATATGATCGGCCGCGAGCTCGAATCCGCCGACCGGCTGTTTCTGCCGGTCCTTGGCGAGCGGGCGGGCGGATGGCAGGACGATCCCCGCACTCTCGAACTGGCAACGCGCCTCGCGCGCGCCGAGCACGAGACCGCCGAGCTGAATGCGCTCGTCTCCCGCCGGGAGATGGAGCTCGGAATCCTGAAGCGGTTTGCCGCAGTGACCGGCCGCGACCCGCAAGCGCTGGGGCCGCCGAGCGCCGACGAGGCGTATGCGCGCTGGATCGACAACCGCGCTTTGACAGCGCCGGCGCGCGCCGAATGGATCGCCGAGCGCATCGCGGAATGGCCGCATATGCCCAGGCTGGCCCTGGGTGTGATCCTGATTCCCGGCACCGAGGCGCGTCTTGCCCCGACCCTGCGCTCGCTCGCCGCGCAGACGGTCGGTGCGTGGGAACTGCACGTCATCGCCGACGCCGATCCGCCGGAACCGTTCGCCGATGTCGAGAGGCTCTTCTGGCACCGGGAGGACGAGCCCTCCGCAGCCGCGCTGAACCGTCATCTGACGGGTTCGGGGGCGCCTTTGGTGGCCCTGATCGATGCCGGGGATCAGCTCGCCCCGCACGCCCTCTTCAGCCTCGCCGAGGCACTGTTCCGGCACCCCGAGTGGAGCGCGGTCTACAGCGACGAGGACAGCATCGATTGGCAGGGCGCCCGTTCGCGCCCGCATTTCAAGCCGGATTTCAACCTCGACCTGTTGCGCAGCCTACCCTATGTCGGCGGTCTCCTGGCGGTGCGTCGCGCGGCGTTTATCGAGAGCGGCGGCTTTGCGGCGCGCTGGAACGGGGCGGAGGAGTACGATCTCGCCCTGCGCCTCGCCGAACACCCGGGTCCCGCGGCGATCGGGCATATCGCCGATGTGCTCTATCACCGTCTCGCCGGGTCGGGGCGCTCAAAGCGGCCGGTCGCCGAGATTTGCGCCGACATGCCGCGGCTCGTGCAGGCCCATCTCGACCGGCTGGGCGTCGCGGCAACAGCGGAGAGCGGGGCGCAGCCCTATTTCTGCCGCGTGCATTATCGTCACGCGGGACCGGAGCCGCTCGTCTCGATCATCGTCCCGACGCGCGACCAGTTCCCTTTGTTGCAGCGCTGCGTCGAGACCGTCCTCAAGCTCACCGAATACCAGAACTACGAGCTGATCGTGGTCGATAACGGCAGCACCGAGGCTGAAGCCTGCGCCTATCTGCAAAACATTGAGAACCGCGTTGCCGAGATCGGCGGGCGCATCCGCGTGCTGCACCATCCCGGCGAGTTCAACTATGCGGCGATGAACAATCGGGCCGTGCGCGAGGCGGCGCGAGGCGAGTATCTATGCCTTCTGAACAATGACGCAGCGCCGCTTGAAGGGGACTGGCTCGGCGAGATGATGATGCTCGCCCGCCGGCCCGAGGTCGGGATCGTCGGGGCCAAGCTGTCCTATGCCGACGGCCGCATCCAGCATGGCGGGGTGATCCTCGGGGTCGGCTACGGCTCCCCGGCCGATCACCCCTATAACGGTGATCCCGGCAACGCCTCCGGCTACTGGGGCCGCTTGCACGTGGTGCAGGATTTCTCGGCGGTGACAGCGGCCTGCCTGGTGACGCGCCGCGCGGTCTGGGAGGAGATGCAGGGGCTCGACGAGGACGTGTTCGCGGTCGCCTACAACGATGTCGATTACTGCCTCAGGGTCGGTGCCGCCGGATACCTGGTGGTCTGGACACCCTATGCCCGGCTCCTGCACGACGGCAGCGCCAGTCTGCGCGGCAATGTCGAGAAGAAAGAGAGCACCGACAGCGCGGCCCGCTTCCAGCGCGAAAGGGCGGCGATGTACCGGCGCTGGATGCCGCTGATCGCCTATGATCCCGCCTACAACCGCAATCTCTCCTCGCTTGGCTTCGGCTTCGCCGTGGAGAGCGAGGCGGCGCCGACCTGGGACCCGCAATGGCGGCCGCGGCCGCGCGTGATTGCCTACCCGGCCGACCGCGAGGGCTGCGGCGAGTACCGGATCATCGCCCCCGCGCGCGCCCTGTTCAAGTCGGGCACATTGCACTGCGTCGAGACGATGCGCCACGCGACACCTCCGGAACTGGCGCGCGCCGCGCCGGACAGCGTCGTGCTGCAACGCCAGCTCGAATGGCATCAGATCGGCTTTATCGAGCAGATCAAGACCATGAGCCGGGTCTTTCGCGTCTTTGAGATCGACGACCTGATCACCAACCTGCCGCCAAGGAGTCCGCATCGTCCGGCGATCGCCCCCGACATTGCCGACCGCATCAAGAAGGCGCTGGCGCTGTGCGACCGCCTGGTGGTCAGCACCGAGCCGCTGCGGCACGCCTATGGCCGGTTCTGCGAAGAGGTCGTCGTCCTGCCAAACCGGCTGGAGAAGAGCCGCTGGCTCGGGCGCAGAGCGGAGCGAAGCGGCGGCAAGCCGCGCGTCGGCTGGGCCGGGGCGATCGGCCATACCGGCGATCTGGCGCTGATCGCCCGCATTGTCGAGGTGACGGCGAAAGAAGTGGATTGGGTCTTTTTTGGCATGTGCCCGGATGATCTGCGCCGCCACGTCGCCGAATTCCACCCCTGGGTGCCGCTGCACGACTATGCCAGAAAGCTTGCCACGCTCGATCTCGACCTCGCCGTCGCCCCGCTCGAAAGCCATCCGTTCAACGAAGCCAAGAGCAATCTGCGGCTGCTCGAATACGGCGTTCTCGGCTACCCGGTCCTGTGCAGCGATATCCTGCCCTACCAGGGCGATCTGCCGGTCACCCGCGTCGCCAACCGCTTTCAGGCGTGGACCAAGGCGATCCGCGAACTGGTCGCCGACCGCGACGCCCTCAGGGAGGCCGGCGAGCGCCTCCGCCAGGCGGTCGTCGCCGATTGGATGCTCGAAGACCATCTCGATGAATGGCAGCGGGCTTGGCTGCCGTAATGTCTGCCGCGTTTTCCGGGATGGTGAGTCGCCGCAATTTAACAGAAAAATATATTCACATTTGAGAGTTTTTTGATATCTGCGCAATAGAGC
>JBOHMF010000179.1:0-8310 GCA_050730055.1 Allostellaceae bacterium | reverse complement strand
ATCCATGGATCGGCGACAACGCCCTCGGCATAGCGGCGCGGGCCGGCGAGAGCGAGGCCGAGAGCGCCAGCCATCGCCCCTTCCGGCCAGCCGGCATTCATCGAACGGTGCTTGCGCCCGTCGCGCACCATGACGAGGAGCGCCCGGCCGGGTCGCCCGCCCTTGGCAAAGAGCGCGGCGAGAGCCAGCAGCAGCCCGCTCAGCCGCGCCGGCACCAGATTGACAAGATCGTCAAAGCGCGCCGCCGCCCAGCCAAAGGCGCGGTAGCGTGGCCCCCTGTGCCCGATCATGCTGTCGAGCGTATTCGCCATCTTGTAGGCAAAGAGCCCGGGCAGCCCGAGCAGCAGATACCAGAACACCGGCGCGACCACGCCGTCGCTGAAATTCTCGGCCAGGCTCTCGATCGCCGCGCGCACCACGCCGTGCGTGTCGAGGCTCCTCGGGTCGCGCCCGACGATGTGCCGCACCGCATCCCGCCCGGCCTCAAGCCCATCCCGGTCGAGCGCGCGCGCAACCGCGGCGACATGGTCAAAGAGGCTCTTCTGAGCCACCAGAACGGCGATGACAAACGCCTCGACGGCAGCGCCGACAAGGCCGCTGCGGAACACGAACGCGACCGCCCATCCGAGCGCCGCGGCGGCGCCGACCAGCACCAGGACCGTGACGATGCCACGGAAACGGCGCACGCCCTCGCTGCGCTTCTCGCGGTTGAGCTTCCGGTCAAAATAGGCGATGGCGCGGCCGGCGAGGACGACCGGATGAGGGACAAGACGGAACAGGATCGGCATGTCGCCGAGAATGGCGTCGAGCGCGAGACCGGCGATCAGAACGAGGAGGGAGACGGAGGAGACGGCGGCGATCATGCGGCCGGGAGTCTCGGTTTCAGACGCTTCGGGGTCAACGGGCGCCCAGCCCCGCGCGATGGAATATCGCGCGGGGAACCCAGCAAGGAGGCAGGGCGATGAGCGAGCGGGCGGTGCTGATCTGCGGTCACGGCAGCCGCGACCCCGAGGCGATCCGGGAATTCGAGCTGCTGGCGGTGGCGCTGCGCCCGCGCCTCACCGACTTCGCCTTCGCCACCGGCTATCTCGAATTCGCCCGTCCGACCATCCGCGACGCGCTCGCCGGTCTTGCGGCGCAGGGCGCGCATCATATTCTGGCGATCCCCGGCATGCTGTTTGCGGCGAGCCACGTCAAAAACGACCTGCCGTGGGAAGTCAACAGCTTTGCCGCCGAGAACCCGCATCTGGAGATCCGCTTTGGGCGCGATCTGGCGATCGATCCGCGCCTGTTGCGGGCGGCGGCCGAGCGCGTCGCCGCCGCCGGGGATGGCGGCGTCGCGCGCGAGGAGACCCTGCTCCTCGTCGTCGGGCGCGGCACCACCGATCCCGACGCCAACTCCAACATCGCCAAGGTTGCCCGCATGCTGTGGGAGGGGATGGGCTTTGGCTGGGCTGAGGCGGCGTTCAGCGGGGTCGCCGAGCCGCGCGTTCCGGGCGCACTCGCCCGCGCCACCCGCCTCGGTTTTCGCCGTATCGTCGTGTTTCCGTATTTCCTCTTTACCGGCGTTCTCGTCAAACGCATCTATCGCGAGACCGAGGAGGCCGCCCGCTTGTTCCCGGGCATCGCCTTTGCCAAGGCGCCCTATCTGCGCGACCACCCCGAGGTGCTGGAGGCGTTTTGTGAGCGCGTCGCGGAGGTGCAGGACGGAACGCCGGCGATGAACTGTCAGCTGTGCAAATACCGCACCCAGATCATCGGCTATGAGGACGCGGCCGGCGCGCCGCAGACCGCGCACCACCATCACGTGCGCGGCATCGGCACCGACGCCGATCACCCTCACCACCACGGCCACGACCATCCGCATCGCTGATGTTCGACACCTTTGCGATGGTCGATTGGAGCGCGGCGAGCACGCCAAAGCAGGGCCGCGACAGCATCTGGGTGTGCTGGCATGGACCCCGCGGCGAGCGCTTTGACAACCCGCCGACACGGCACGCGGCGCGCACCCTTCTTGCCGAACTTCTGGCGGAGGCGCTCGGGCGCGGCGAGCGGGTCTTGATCGGCTTTGATTTCCCGTTCGGCTACCCGGCCGGTTTGGCCGCCCGGCTCGGTCTCGCGGGACCGCCCTGGCGCGCGTTGTGGGACGAGATCGCGCACCTTGTCGAAGATGCCCCCGACAACCGCAACAACCGCTTTGAGGTTGCTGCGCGGCTTAACGCGCGGATCTCGGGCGGGCCGTTTCCGTTCTGGGGTTGCCCGGCTGGACGGGCCGGGCCGTTTCTCGCACCGACCCATCCCGGTCGCTACGGGGCGCATGAATTGGCGGAACGCCGACTGATTGATGCGCGCGCCTATATGCCGGGCGCGCAGCCATGCTGGAAGCTGTGCTATGCGGGTTCGGTCGGCGGACAGGCGCTGACGGGAATCCCGGTGGTGCGCGCCTTGCGCGACGACCCGCGCTGGCGCAAGGAGGCTCGGGTGTGGCCGTTTGAGACCGGACTCGCCATACCGGATGGTGCACGCGCGGTCCTTGCCGAGATCTACCCGTCGCTGTGGCCGGTCGCACCGGAGCCGGGCGAACCCAAGGACCGGGCACAAGTGCGCGAGGTCGTGCGGTTTCTGCGCGCCCGCAGAGAGGCCGGCGATCTGGGTGCGCTGTTTGCCGGCGATCCGAACCTCACCGCCGGGCAGCGTTGCCTTGTCGAGAGCGAAGAGGCGTGGACCCTTGGCGTGACGGCGCCAAAACGCGCCGTTTCAATTCCCTCTCCGCTCTTGGAGGGGGAGAGCGCAGCGGGAACTTCATCCCTTCGCTTCACCTACCTGCGCGATCCGGCCGAGATCACGCATCGCTCGTTTGCGCTGATCCGCCAGGAAGCCGATCTTGGCCGCTTTCCGCAGGAGCTGCGCGCGCTGGCTGTGCGTCTCGCTCATGCCGCGGGCGATGTTTCGATCCTTTCCGATCTCGCCTGGTCAAAAGGCGCGGGCGCGGCCGGCCAAAAGGCGCTCTCGGCAGGGGCACCGATCCTTGCCGATGCCGGGATGGTCGCGGCCGGGATCGTGCGCGCTCGCCTGCCGGCGGCGAACCCGGTCGTCTGCACATTGCAAGCGCCGCAAACCGCGGACCTTGCCAAGCGGCTCGCGACCACCCGTTCGGCCGCCGCGATCGAATTGTGGCGGCCGCATCTGGCCGGTGCTGTCGTCGCCATCGGCAATGCCCCGACCGCGCTCTTTCATCTGCTCGAAATCCTCGCCGCCGGCGCGCCGCTTCCGGCCTTGGTCCTGGGATTTCCGGTCGGATTTGTCGGCGCCGCCGAGGCGAAGCAAGCGCTTGCCGAATTTGGTCATGGTCTTGCTTTTGTGACGCTTTTCGGCCGGCGCGGCGGCAGCGCGCTCGCCGCCGCCGCGGTCAACGCGCTGGCCGGTCAAGGATGAACCCCTGGCTCGCGGTGATCGGCCTCGGCGAGGATGGGCTTCCTGGCCTCGCACCCGCCGCCCGCGCGCTGATCGAGACCGCCGAGGTGCTGGCCGGCGGCGCCCGTCACCTCGCGATGATGCCGCAGAGCGCGGCCGAGCGGCTCCCATGGGAGCGTCCGTTCGCCCGCACGGTCGATGCCCTCGCCGCCCGGCGCGGCCGTCGGGTGGTGGTGCTGGCGAGCGGCGACCCGCTGTGGTACGGGGTCGGGGTCACGCTCGCCCACCGTTTTTCCGCCGCAGAGATGACGATCCTGCCGCAGCCCGGCGCCTTCGCCCTCGCCGCCGCTCGCCTCGCCTGGCCGCTCGCCGAGTGTGCGACACTCTCGCTGCACGGCCGCCCGCTCGACGGGCTGCGCCTGCATCTCGCGCCGCACCGGCGGCTGCTGGTGCTGTCCGAGAATGGCGCGACGCCGCGCGCCGTCGCCGAGTTGTTGACCCGGCTCGGCTGGGGTCCGAGCCGGATGACCGTCCTTGCCCATCTCGGCGGCGCGCAGGAGAGCCTTGTCGTGGCCGCGGCCGAGGCGTGGGGCGCGCGCGAGGTCCCCGATCTCAACACGATCGCGCTCGAATGCCGCGCCGCGCCCGGAACCCGCGCCTCCTCGCGTCTTCCCGGGCTGCCCGACGACGCCTTTCTCCATGACGGGCAATTGACCAAGCGCGAGGTGCGCGCCGTAACGCTCTCGGCGCTGGCGCCGCTGCCGGGCCAGGTATTGTGGGACATCGGCGCCGGTTGCGGCTCGGTCGCAATCGAGTGGCTGCGCAGCGGCGCGGGCTGCGCGGCGATCGCCGTCGAACGTCGGGTCGAGCGCGCCGCGTTGATCGCACGCAACGCGGCAATGCTCGGCGTCCCGGATCTGCGCCTCGTCACCGGCGCGGCGCCCGCCGCCCTTGCCGGTCTGCCCCGACCCGACGCGGTCTTTCTCGGCGGCGGTCTCGATACCCCGGGTTTGTTGGAGAGCCTGTGGGCGGCGTTGCGTCCGGGCGGGCGGCTTGTCGCCAACGCCGTGACCCTGGATGGCGAGGCGCGGCTCTTCGCCTTTCAGCGCGAGCACGGCGGTGCGCTGGCGCGCCTCGCGGTCAGCCGCGCTGCTCCGCTCGGCCCCCATCTCGCGTGGCCCCCGGCGCTGCCGGTTACCCAATTCGCCGCCGAGAAGCCGGCGGACCCGTGATTCTCCAAGAGATTCAGGCTCATCACCCCTCACCCCAACCCTCTCCCCGCGAGCGGGGAGAGGGAGGAGCCCGCGTCAGCGGGAAGGTGAGGGGCTGTCTCGGTCGGATCGGACCGTTTGCCGCTCTCGCTTTCTTCTGTCTCGTCCTCTATCTGCCCGGTCTCGTTTCGATCCCGCCGCTCGATCGCGACGAGGCGCGGTTTGCGCAGGCGAGCCGGCAGATGCTGGAAAGTGGCGATTTTCTGCGCATCCGCTTTCAGGATCACGCGCGCGACAAGAAACCGGCTGGCATCTACTGGCTGCAAGCGGCCTCGGTGGCGCTGTTCAGCACGGCCGAAAGCACCGCGATCTGGCCGTATCGGCTGCCCTCGACCCTCGGCGCGGCACTGGCTGCACTGTTGACCTTGGCGTTGGGCCGCGCGCTGTTTCCCGGCGCACGGCGGGCCGGCCTTTATGCGGGGGTGGTGATGGCGGGCGCGCTCGGCCTTGTCGTCGAGGCGCACATCGCCAAGACCGACGCGGCGCTCCTCGCCGCTGTCGTCGCCGGGCAGGGGGCGCTCGGCCTCGCCTATATCCGCGCCCGCGCCGGAGAGCGGGTCGGCTGGCGGCTCGCCATCGGGTTCTGGCTCGCCGAGGCGGCCGGCATCCTGCTGAAGGGGCCGATCGCGCCGCTGATCGCGCTCTTGACGGCGGCGGCCCTGGCGATCGCCGACCGCGATTGGCGTTGGCTGGCGCGGCTGCGGCCGCTGGTCGGGTTGTGTCTTGTGGCCGCGCTGGTGCTGCCGTGGCTCGTCGCGATCGAGCGTGCCACTGCCGGAGGTTTTCTCGCCCAATCCGTCGGTCACGATCTGTTGCCAAAGCTTCTGGGCGGACAGGAAACGCACGGCGCGCCGCCGGGCGCCTATCTGGCGCTGCTCCCGGTCACCTTCTGGCCGGGTTCGCTGCTGCTCGTCCCGGCCCTCCTCTGGGTCTGGCGGCAGCGGCGCGCGCCGGCCGAGCGGTTTCTCTGCGCCTGGCTTGTCCCCGCCTGGCTGGTTTTTGAGCTGGTGCCGACCAAGCTGCCGCAGTACGTGCTGCCGCTCTATCCGGCCCTCGCCCTGCTTGCCGGCCGGGCGCTGGCGGAGGGCCTGGCCGGCGCGATCAGAGGCCGGGCGCAGATCGCCGACCGCGTCGTGCGGGCGCTGTGGGCGCTGGTGACGGCGACGCTCGCCGCTGCATTTGTTCTCCTGCCGATCGAATTCGGGCAGGGTCCGGCACCGGCCGGGATCATCGGCGCGGTCATGCTCCTCGTGCTGGCGCCGGCTCTGCTGCGGCGGCGACCCCGGCCGGCCACCACCGCCGTTCTGCTGGCCGCTCTCACCGCCGCCTTTGCCCTGCCGGCGGCGGCGATCCTGCCCGGTCTCGACCGCCTGTGGCTGTCGCGCGCGGCGGCGGCGCTGGTCTCCCGGCATCCGCCGACGGCGGGCGCGCCTCTGGTCGCGATCGGCGACAGCGAGCCGAGCCTCGTGTTTCTGCTCGGCACAAAAACCCGGCTCGCCAGCGTGCCGGCAGCGGCCGTGCTGCTCGCCAAAGGCGGGGCGGCGCTGGTCGAGGGAAGGCAGACGGCATTGTTCCGCCGTACGCTGGCCGCGCGCGGCCTTGTCCTGCACGCCGAGGGCCGTGTCTCCGGTCTCGATTATGCGACTGGCCGCGCCCTGGTGCTGACCCTTTACGCCGTCGCTCCGGGCTGAGATGAGCGGGCGGCTTTACGGTCTCGGTGTCGGGCCGGGTGACCCTGAGCTGCTGACCCTGAAGGCGCTGCGGCTGCTGCGGGCGGCCGCGGTCGTCGCCTACCCGGCGCCCGAAAGCGGCGAAAGCTTTGCCCGCGCCATTGTCGCACCCTGGCTCGATGGCCGTCAGCGCGAGATCGCCTTGCGTTTTCCGATGCGCCCGAGTCCGGTGCCGGCCGCCGTCTATGATGCGGCCGCGGCGGCGCTTGCCGGGGAACTCGACCGCGGCCGCGACGTGGCGCTCCTGTGCCAGGGCGACCCGCTCCTTTATGGCAGCTTTATCGGGATCAGCGAGCGTCTTGTGGGGCGCTATGAAATCGCGATCGTGCCCGGCGTCTCCGCCGTGACCGCCGGGGCGGCGGCGGCGGGGGTGCCGCTTGCCGCCGGCGAGGACAGCATCGCCGTGATCCCGGCGACGCTCGATGAGGAGATGCTCGCTGCCCGCCTTGCCGCGGCCGACAGCGCCGTCGTCATCAAGCTCGGCCGGCATTTTGCCAAATTGCGCCGGGTGCTGGAACGCCTGGATCGGCTCGACCGGGCGCTTTATGTCGAGCGCGCCAGTCTGCCAAACCAGCGTGTCCTCCCGCTGGCTGCGGTCGATCCGGCGAGCGTCCCCTATTTCTCGCTGGCGCTCGTCCGCCGCTAACCCTGCGCGTTGAGAACCTTGCCGCCGGCCGTGGCCGGCTTGGCGGCGATCAGGATAAAGGCGATCCGGCACGGCTCTGTGCTGCGATTGACCCAGTTGTGGATGGTGCCGCGCTGGACCAGGACATCCCCGGCCTTCAGGTGAACCGTAGTCTCATCGAGTTCCATGTCGATCTCGCCCGCCAGGATGATCGCATAATCGATCGAGTCGGTACGGTGGTTGCGCGGCGTCACCCCCGGGGCAAAATCGATAACGCGAAAAACGGTGCCGTTTTCCAGCGTGGTGCCGACCGGGCGCGCGCCGGCATCGTCGCTTCCGTCATTGTCAGCCGGAAAACCCTCGGTCGTCCACACATTGGAGACGCTGGCGCCGGGCCGTCCGGCGGTGACCTTTGGCGCGGTCTCGTCGATCAGCACGATCGCGCGGCCGGCGTCGTCGTGCCCGGTGACAATGCGGCGGAATTGCAGAGCCATGCCTGTTCTCCTTGGCAAATGGGGTGGCGGGAGCGCGATCCTGCCGCGGAAATCCGCGCGCCGCCAACGGTCTGACAAAAGCCTTTGTATCGCAGGACGGAATCGCGAAGAGTGGGGTCATGCGGCTGCGCGTCCGATCGATCACCTATCTTGCCCGCGCGATCAACGGCTACGAACTCGTCGATCCGCGCGGCCGCGATCTGCCGCCCTTCGCCGCAGGCGCGCATGTGGCGCTGCGCTGGGGCGGTGAGGCCCAAGCGCGCGCGGCTTTGCCGCGCGGGGAATGGCGCGATTATTCCTTGTGGAATGATCCGGCCGAGCGTCGCCGCTACTGCATCGCGGTGCTGCGCGAGACCGACCGGAACGGGCTGTCCGCCCGCTTGCACGATGCGGTGCGGGTTGGCGACGCGGTCGAGGTCGCGCTGCCGCGCAATAATTTTCCCCTGGCCGAGAACGCGCAGCATCACCTGCTGCTGGCCGGGGGCATCGGCATCACTCCGCTCTACGCGATGCTCGCGACCCTGCGCCGCCGCCGCGCCACCTTTGATCTGCATTACTGCACGCGCGCGCCGGAAGACACCGCCTTTCGCGAGGACCTGGCGATCCTCGCCGCGCAGGGTCGCGTCCGCTTTCACCATGATGGCGGCGATCCGGCCCGCGGTCTCGACATCGCGGCCCTGCTGCGCGCGCCGGCCGCGGGAACCCATCTTTATTGCTGCGGCCCGCCGGGGCTGATGGCGGCCGCTGCCGCGGCCTCCGCCCATTGGCCAACGGGC
>JBOHMF010000178.1:0-8314 GCA_050730055.1 Allostellaceae bacterium | reverse complement strand
GTCGATGTTGAGATAGGAGGGTCGGCGTTGCCCGCCTTGAGCCGGTAGGCTCGGGGTGCTGACTCCACGAAGAAAGGCAACGCCATGAAGAGGAATATCACGACCGCGGCGCCGGATGCGACGGCGCCCTCCGCGGAGCGCCTGCCTGCGCAGCCGGTTTTATGCCGTGTTTTATGCCGTAAGGTCAGAAGATCTTGTTGATCAGATCGTCGCCGATCCCAAAGCCCGCGCCCATCTCGATCGCGCGGCCAAAGCCGGAATTCAGAAAACCGCCCAGCATCCCGCCGATCCCGCCCGATTGCGGCTGGCCGTAGCCCGGCTGAGCGGCGGGAGCGGCGGCCGGCTGCTGCGCCCACGGTCCCGGCGCCGGCATCGGCGCCGGCGGATTTGCGACAAAGCCGTGAAGCGCCTGCAACAAGAGGCCGACCTGGTTCTGCTCCGCCTGCATCGCGAGAGCGATCGACTTCAGGTCAAGCAGCCATTCGCGCGCATCCAGGTTCCCGGTCTGCGCGGCAGATTGAAGCTTGTTGGCCAGAGCCGTGATTTCCTGCACCGTGCCCTGTGACTGATTTTGCAACTGCTGATACGCCTGATCGATCACTTGAATATTCATGGTCCGCTCATCTCGAAAAGAGTTGCCTGCGTCTGGCCGGGATCTTGCGGTACTCTCGGCCTTTGCGCCCTGGCGGAAGAGATAAACGATCAGCCGGGCGGTTGCAAAGCTCGCGGCGAGGACGACCCGGCGCGCCGCCGCGCTTGCCGAGAACGGGCTTCCCCGCCACATTGGCATTGCGTCCGCCCCGGAGCCTTGCGCAATGAAAAACACCCCCACCCATACCGGCCGCCATTTTTTGCAGATCCCCGGCCCTACCAATGTCCCCGACCGCGTCCTGCGGGCGATCGCGATGCCGACGATCGACCATCGCGGACCGGAGTTTGGTGAACTCGGACGCGAGATCATCGCCGGCATGAAGCGGGTCTTTCAGACCGCGGAGACGGTCGTCGTCTATCCCTCTTCCGGCACCGGGGCATGGGAGGCCGCGCTTTCCAACACGCTGTCGCCGGGCGATCGGGTCGTCATGTTCGAGACCGGGCATTTCGCGGCCCTGTGGCGGCAGATGGCGGGCCGGCTCGGTCTTGAGATCGATTTTGTGCCGGGCGACTGGCGCCACGGGGTCGATCCGGCACAGGTCGAAGAAAAGCTCGCCGGCGACCGCGCGCATCAGGTCAAGGCGGTCTGCGTCGTCCACAACGAGACCTCGACCGGGGTGGCGAGCCGCATCCCCCTGATCCGCGCGGCGATCGATCGGGCGCGGCACCCGGCTCTCTTCATGGTCGATACCATTTCCTCGCTCGCCTCGATCGACTATCGCCACGACGAGTGGGGGGTCGATGTCACCGTCGCCGGTTCGCAGAAGGGACTGATGCTGCCCCCGGGTCTCGGCTTTAACGCGGTTTCGCAAAAGGCCCTTGCGGCGCGGGAGCGGGCGCGGCTGCCGCGCTCCTATTGGGACTGGGCGGCGATGCAGGAAAGCGGGCGCACCGGCTTTTTCCCCTACACCCCGGCGACCAATCTGCTTTACGGGCTGCGCGAGGCGCTCCAGATGCTGCTCGACGAAGAGGGACTGCCCGCCGTCTTTGCCCGCCACGCCCGCCACGGCGAGGCGACGCGGCGGGCGGTCAGGGCTTGGGGACTCGACATCCTGTGCGCCGACCCGCGCGAATACTCGAACTCACTGACCGCCGTTCTTGTCCCCGACGGTCACGACGCCGACCGGCTGCGCCAGGTCATCCTCGACGCCTACGACATGTCGCTCGGCACCGGTCTCGGCAAGGTCAAGGGCCGGGTGTTCCGCATCGGCCATCTCGGCCATTTCAACGATCTGATGCTGGCCGGCACGCTGGCCGGGGTCGAAATGGGCCTTGTGCGCGCCGGCGTGCCGTACAAAACGGGTGGCATCGCCGCGGCCCTCGATTATCTCGCCGCCCCAGCCGCCGGATAGTGATCTCCGAGATCCGGAACCGGCTTGCCGAGACTCATGTTGTTCGGGCAGGCGTTGACGCCTGACAATTCGGACAACGGCAAGAATCAAGGCGATGGATCTCTATCAAATGCTGATTCAAGACCACAGATAGGTTGACAATCTCTTTGAGAAGATCGAAAAATCCGGAGAGAAGGCCGGCAAGACACAGCAGCAATTATTCGATAAGTTGCGGCAGAAGCTGGAGCTTCATACGCGGGCCGAGGAGCAGATCGTCTACCCCGCTCAGCAGGCCCCGACACCGAGAAGGGTGAGGCGCGGGCGGAAGTAGTCGAGAACCTCGGCGAGGCTGCGCGAGGAGAGGAGCCGTTGCCGGCCGGACAGGACGACAAACTGCGGCGGCCCCGCCCCGGCCATTTTCACGATATGATAGGCGGCGGCCTCATAGCTGTGGCGAAAGACCGAAAACAGGGCCACGCCGTCGCGGTGATCGATCGCGTAGTCGCGCCACACCGCGCGCGCCACCTGACGGCTGTATAGGCCGAGGAGCTGGTGCAGCTCGGTGCGGGTGAAGTAGGTGGTCCGGTGCCGCGGCCGGTAATCGCCAAGGACCAGCACCGTCGCACTCTGCGGACTCGTCATCAGGATTCGGACATGATTGCCGCCGCGCGCAGTGTCGGCGATTTCACCGGCGGCGTCCAGCGCTCTCGGAAAGGCCGGAAGCCGCGCGCGATTTGCGCCGGTTCCGGCGAGGCGATAGGATGGCCGCGCCGGCGGAGCAGGATAGCGGGGCCTCTTGAGCGACATCTTTCGCGAGATCGACGAAGAACTGCGTCGAGACCATCTCCTCAAGCTTCTGTCCCGCTACTGGCCCTATCTTGCCGCGATCGTGGGATTGGCTCTGGCGATCGCGGGCGGGATCACATTCTGGCACCAGCACCAGTTGTCGCTCCGTCAGGCCCAGTCGAACCGCTATGCGGTCGCGGCCACGCTCGCCAGCCGGGGGAAAAGCGTCGAGGCGGCCCGGCTGTTTGGCGCGGTCGCCCGCGAGGGCGGCGGCTACGCCGAGCTTGCCGCCTTTCAAGAGGCCGCTCTTCTGGCGCAGTCGGGCCACGAGAAAGAGGCTCTCGCGATCTACGACCATATCGCCACGGCCGACCCGCACCCCGCCTTTCGCGGGCTGGCGGTGCTGCTCTCGACGATGCGGCAGATGCCGCAGACCGCCCCCAAAGAGATTATCGCCCGGCTGAAGCCGCTGACCGTCGCCGGCAACCCCTGGCGGGCGAGCGCGCTCGAACTGACCGCCCTGGCCGAGATCGAGGCGGGCGACCGGAGCGGCGCACGCCGGATCTATCAGGGGCTGACGACCGATCCCGCGGCACCGCCCGGGCTGCGCGCGCGCGCCGCCGAGTTGGCGGCGGCGCTCGCCTCTTGAGCAGCGGCCAGGGTCCGGCCGCCATGAACCGCCGCGCCTTTTCCTCGCTGCTCGCGCTGCCGTTGCTGACGGCAGGATGCAGCCTGTTTGGCGGCTCACACAAGGAACCGCTGCCGGGCGAGCGCATCTCGGTCCTGGGGTTTGGTCGCCAGCTCGCGCCCGACCCGAAGCTGGCCAGCATCCCGGTCACCCTGCCACCACCGGTGCAGAACCGGGATTGGCCGGTCGCCGGCGGTGATCCGAGCCATGCGATCGCCCGCCCGGCCCTGCCCGCCACCCTTGCGCAGGCCTGGCAGACCAGCGTTGGCGTCGGTTCCTCCGATGATACCCGCATCCTGGCGCAGCCGATCATCGCCAACGGCCGGGTCTATGCGATGGACGGAGGGGCGCAGGTCGGCGCCTATGACACCGCCACCGGCAAGGTGCTGTGGCAGGTCGATCTGAAGCCCAAGGGGGAACGCGGCAACTCGTTTGGCGGCGGTCTCGGCTTTGACGACGGCCATCTCTACGCCGCGACCGGTTACGCCGAGGCGATCGAACTCGACCCGGCAAATGGCAAAGTGTTGTGGCGCAAGAGCATCTCCGCTCCGGCGCGGGCCGAGCCGACGGTGGCAGAGGGGCGCGTCTATGTCCTCACCGTCGAGGATGAGCTCGATGTGCTGTCGACCAAGGACGGCCACGAGCTATGGTCGCACAGCGGCATCCCGGAAACCGCGGGTCTCATTGGCGGAGCCAGCCCTGCGGTCGCCGGCGAGGTGGCCGTGGTCGGCTACTCCTCGGGCGAACTTTATGCGCTCGCGGTCGAGAACGGGCGGGTGTTGTGGACCGACAATCTCGCCGTCACCCGCAACATCGACGCGGTCGCCGCGCTCGCCGACATTCACGGCCGTCCGGTCATCGATCGCGACCGGGTCTTCGCGATCGGTCACAGCGGGCGGATGGCGGCGATCGATCGCAGAAACGGCGACGAGGTCTGGGAGCAGCTGATCGGCGGCACGCACGAACCCTGGGTCGCCGGCGATTATGTCTACATCCTCTCAAACCAGAACGAACTCGCCTGCCTGACGCGGGACGGCGGCAAGGCGCGCTGGCTCACCCAATTGCCGCGCTACAGCGACGCAAAGGACAAGTCGGGCCGGATCGAATGGAGCGGGCCGGTGCTCGGCGGCGATCGCCTGATCGTCTTGTCCTCAAAGGGCGAGGCGATGTTTCTGTCGCCCTATACCGGCCAGCCGAACGGCCGCATGAAGCTGTCCGCCCCGGCCTTTGTCGAGCCGGCGGTCGCTGCCTGCCGGCTCTATATCCTGACCGATGACGGCAACCTGACAGCCTACCGATAGTCTGCCCTCGGCCGGTCTGCCGCAATGATCGCGTAGAATGACTTTCACCCTCGCCATCCTCGGGCGGCCGAATGTCGGCAAATCGACCCTCTTCAACCGCCTCGTCGGCCGCCGCATGGCGCTTGTCGACGACACCCCGGGGCTGACCCGCGACCGCCGCGCCGGCACCGGGCGCATCGCCGATCTCGAATTCCGCGTCTTTGACACGGCGGGGCTCGAGGAATCCGCGCCCGCCTCGCTCGCCGGACGGATGCAGGCGCAGACCGGGCGCGCGCTCGCCGAGGCCGAAGCGGCTCTCCTCCTCATCGATGCGCGCGCCGGCGTCACCGAGGCCGACCGCCATTTTGCCCGGTGGCTGAAGAAGAGCGGCAAGCCGGTCGTGCTGATCGCCAACAAGGCCGAGGGGCGCGCCGCGCTCCCCGGTCTTGGCGAGGCGTGGCGGCTCGGTCTCGGCGAGCCGGTGGCGCTCTCGGCCGAGCATGGCGAGGGTCTCGCCGAGCTGTACGACCGGCTGCGGCCTTTTGCCGCCGACGAGACCGATGTTATGCCGGACAAGGCCGGGAACAAGCCGCTTGAACTGGCGATCGTCGGCCGCCCGAATGTCGGCAAATCGACGCTTGCCAACCGGCTTCTCGGCGAGGAGCGGCTGCTGACCGGCCCCGAGGCCGGCATCACCCGCGATGCGATCGCGGTCGATTGGAGCTGGCGCGGCCGGCCGATCCGGCTGATCGACACAGCCGGGCTGCGCCGCAAGTCGCACATCGTGGAAACGCCGGAGACGCTCTCGGTCGCCGACGCCTTGCGGGCGATCCGCTTTGCCGAGGTCGTGATCCTGGTGTGCGATGCGCTGCAACCGCTGGAGCGCCAGGATCTCGCGATCGCCCGGCTCGTTGCCGAGGAAGGACGCGCGCCGGTGCTGGCGGCGAGCAAGTGGGACGCGGTCGCCGATCGCAGCGGCGCCCGCCGGCGCCTGTCCGAGCGGGCGGAGGTGTCGCTGCCCCAGCTCTCCGGGCTGGCGATCGTTCCCGTGTCCGGTCTTACCGGGTTTGGCCTGGAGGCGCTGATGAAGGCGGTGTTCGCCGCCCACGAAACCTGGAACCGTCGGGTGGCGACCGGCGATCTGAACCGCTGGCTGGCCGCGGCGGTGGCGCGGCATCCGCCGCCGCTGGTCGCCGGGCGGCCGCTGCGTCTGCGCTATATCACCCAGGTCAATATCCGGCCACCGAGCTTTGCGCTGTTCGCCTCCATACCGCAGGAATTGCCCGATGCGTACCGCCGTTATCTCATCAATGGGCTGCGCAAAGACTTTAACATGCCGGGAATTCCGCTGCGATTGATGTTGCGCAAAGGCCACAATCCTTACCAAAGCCGGTGACGCATTGGGTGGCAATCGTCTTGATTATTGACAAAAAGCGATGCTGCCGTTAACTCGACCGAACGGGGGATTCCAGGCGTCTTTATCGTTCTGATCGCGATTGCGGAACCGCCCCTTCAGCACCTTGTTTATGACGCGGCAAGGGTGCGCTCAGGCAGGTTTGATGGCGGTCACACCAAAATACGGCGCCCCCGCAGCAGCGGGGGAGCGCCGCCGGGATGCTGAGCGCTATCGCGCGCGGGCGCGCACCCTGCGCAAACTGGCGCAGGTAGCAAAATCCTCGGAGGTGCAGCGCGATCTGGTCGCCCTGGCGCTGCGCCATGAGCGGCTGGCGGACTATATCGAGGCCCGTTCCGAGGATGCGGCGTGCGCAGTCGAGCGGGAATAGCGCTCAGCCGGGACCCGCCATCCGGCGCCTCCTTTTTTATTCCGGTCCGCGACAGATCACATTGAGAAGCGCCTGGCGCTTTTCGAGCGTGACGACGCGCAAGGCGCGCTGGAGCGCCGCCGGCAGTTCGGCCGGGTCCTCGACCCGCTCGCCATAACCGCCGGCAGCGGCGCAGACCTGCTCAAAAGCCGGCAGTTCGTCGAGATCGATCAAGGGCGGCTTGTTGCTGCGCAGCGCTTCGCCCTGCGGATACATGCCCTGCACGGCGCGCCGCACCGCGCCCCACATCTGGTTGTTCATGACTACAAACAGCACCGGCAGCCGGTGCATCGCGGCGGCATGGTGGAGCGCGACCGGGTTGCCAAAGAGATGCGAGCCGTCGCCGAGCACGGCGATCACCGGACGCTCGGGATGGGCGATCTTGACGCCGAGCGCGGCGCCCCCGCCCCAGCCCAAACCTGACGCCGGGCTTGACGCGAAATAGCTGCCCGGCCGCTCCGACCCGCAATGCTCGGACTGGAGCGTGTATTCGTTGACGAGGATCGTCTCCTCGGGCCGGGCGCGTGCAATGCAGGCGCTCGCCCAGGCCATCGAGATCGGGCGCAGCCGCGCCGTTTCTTCCTCCCGCTTGCGCCAGGCCGCACGCTGTTTCTCGTGCCGCTCGGCGACGCGGCCCTGCCGCGTCTCGACCGCTCCCCTGCCAAGATGGCGTTCGAGCGCCCGGCCGAGCGCCGGCAGCGCCAGACGTGCCGCCGCGGTGATCGCGACATCACAGGGGAACCCGCGCACCGGGTAGCGCTGAAACAGCGGATCGACACCGATATGGATGACCCGGCAACCGGGGCGCGGCGCCTTCCGGTGCGGCACCCACGGCACATCGCATTCGAGGACAAGGATCGCGTCGGCATCGTCGAGAAACGGCGCGGCGTCATAGCCGAGATGGCAGGGATGCGAGTCGGCGAGCGAGAGATGGCGTGCCCGGTGCTGCACGACGGGGATCGCAAAACGCGCGGCAAATTCGGAGAGCGCGGCGACCGCCTCGGGGTCGCGCCCGGCGCTGGCGGTGATGATCAGCGGGTTCTCCGCCGCGGCGAGAAGGCGCGCGGCCTCGGCGATGGCGCCCTCGTCGGGAGCCGGCGGCGCGGCGGCGACCCGGCGCCCCGGGCTGTCATACGAAAAGCCCGGCAGCGGCTCGGCCAGGACCTCGCGCGGCAGGGACAGATAGACCGGACCCGCGGGCGGGCTCTGCGCCACCGAGAGGGCGCGATCGACGATGGTTTCGAGCTGCGCGCCGTTGCGCAACTCGTAATCCCATTTGACCACCTCGCGCAGCATCCCGGCCTGATCGAACATCTCCTGCGCCCAGTGGATATAGACATCGCGCGCGCCCGGCAGACCGCTTTCGGTCAACGGCGAGCGGCCGGCGCTGAACAGGATCGGCACGTTCTCGCGCGCCGCGTTGATGATGCCGCAGAGCGCATTGGCGGTGCCGACGCTGACATGCACCATGACCGCGGGAACCCGGCCGGTGGCGACAGCCCAGCCGTGCGCCATCGAGGCCGCGAGGTTCTCGTGGCTCGCCAGGATCGGCGTCGGCGCCGGCGCGCCGGTCCGCGCGGCCTTGGCGTAGGCTTCGACAAGCGGGGCGAAATCGGTGCCGGCATTGGCGAAGAGATGGCTGACGCCGCGCTCGGCGAGAAGCGTCAGATAGGCTTCCGCCACGCTCCCGACCGCCATTTCTTTTCTCGCCATCGCACCCTCCGCCGGAAAGACCCGCGCCATTGTGCACCTGTG
>JBOHMF010000177.1:0-8337 GCA_050730055.1 Allostellaceae bacterium | reverse complement strand
CGGCCGATCCCGCAGGCCGCATCGAGACCGGGCTCAAAAAGCTGACCCGGCGCGACGGCTGGCGCATGATCGCCGATCCGGAGGGGCAGCGCGCCGTCACCGAGTGGCGCGTGCGCGCCAGCGCCGGCGGGCGGAGCTGGCTTGAACTGCGCCCGCGCACCGGCCGCACCCATCAGATTCGCGTCCACTGCGCCCTTCTCGGCTGTCCGGTAGCCGGCGACCGTGCCTATGGCGGCACCGCGGGCGGGCCGCTATTGCTGCACGCCCGGCGGATCGCGCTGCCGCTTTATCCCGCCCGCCCGCCGATTACGGTCACGGCGCCGGTGCCGGCGCACATGCTCGCTGCGCTGGCGAGGCTGGGCTATGATCCCGCCCTGGAGGATCGCGGAGAGTCGAAGTGAGATGAGTGCGGCCAGGACGGAGATCCGGCGCCTGTTGCCGGCAGACGCCGCGCTTTATCGCGACATCCGGCTCGAAGGGCTGCGGCTGCGCCCGGAAGCTTTTGGCAGCACGCTGGCCGAAGAGGGTGGAAAGCCCCTGGCCTGGTTTGCCGAGCGGCTCGACACATCGGCGGTCTTTGGCGCCTTTGCCGGCGCCGCGCTGCTCGGTATCGCTGGCCTGTTCATCCGGAGTAGCGCCAAGGAAGCCCACAGAGGCGTGCTGTGGGGCATGTATGTGCGGCCGGAGGCGCGCGGCGCTGGTCTCGGGCGGCGGCTGGTCGAGGCGGTCCTCGCTCATGCCCGCCAATGTGTCGAGATCGTCGAGTTGCGAGTGGTCATCGGCAACGAGGAGGCGCGCCGCCTCTATGCCGGCCTCGGCTTTGTCGAATACGGGATCGGAAAGAACGCAATGAAAGAGGACGGGCGCTACTGGGACGAGGTCTTGATGGCCAAGCCGCTCTTGCCGGATCAGGCGGCGAAGCTATGATCCCGCGCTACAGCCGGCCGCAGATGGCGGCGATCTGGGCGCCCGAGAACCGCTTTCGCATCTGGTTTGAGATCGAGGCCCAGGCCTGCGACGCCCAGGCCGCGCTTGGCGTCATCCCCGCGAGCGCGGCGCGCGCGGTGCGCGAAAAGGGCGCCTTTGATATCGCGCGCATCGAGGAGATCGAGCGCGAGACGCATCACGATGTGATCGCGTTTCTGACCAACCTTGCCGAGCATGTCGGCCCCGAGGCGCGTTTTGTGCACCAGGGCATGACATCGAGCGATGTGCTCGATACCTGTCTCGCGGTGCAATTGAGGGATGCCGCCGACCTGCTTCTGGCCGATCTCGATGCGTTCCTCTCCGTCCTCAAGCGCCGCGCCCTTGAACACAAAATGACCCCTACGATCGGGCGCAGCCACGGCATCCACGCCGAGCCGACGACCTTTGGGCTGAAGCTCGCCGGCCACTGGGCCGAATTCGCCCGCAACCGCGAGCGCCTCGTCGCGGCGCGCACCGAGATCGCGACCTGCGCGATCTCGGGGGCGGTGGGCACCTTTGCCAATATCGACCCGCGCGTCGAGGCCCATGTCGCGAAAAAGCTCGGCCTCACGCCCGAGCCGGTTTCGACCCAGGTGATCCCGCGCGACCGCCACGCCCAGTTCTTTGCCACCCTGGCCCTCATTGCTGCCGCGATCGAGCGGCTGGCGACCGAGATCCGTCATCTGCAACGCACCGAATTGCGCGAGGCCGAGGAGTATTTCGCGCCCGGGCAAAAGGGCTCCTCGGCGATGCCGCACAAGCGCAACCCCGTGCTGGCGGAAAACCTGACCGGCCTCGCCCGGATCGTGCGCGCCGCGGTCGGCCCGGCGCTCGAAGATGTGGCGCTGTGGCATGAGCGCGACATCTCGCATTCCTCGGTCGAACGGGTCATCGCCCCCGATGCGACGATCGCGCTCGATTTCGCCCTGGCGCGGCTGACCGGGCTGATCGACCGGCTCATTGTCTACCCCGAGCGGATGCAGCAGAACCTCGACGCGCTCGGCGGCCTCGTCGACTCGCAGCGCGTCCTGTTGGCCTTGACCCAGGCCGGAATGAGCCGCGAGGACGCCTATCGTGCGGTCCAGCGCCATGCGATGGCGGCCTGGCGGGGCGAGGGCCGTTTTGCCGATCTGTTAAAGGACGATCCTGAGATCGCGCGATTTCTCGATGCGCGCCAGATCGATGGTCTCTTTGACCTTGCCTATCACCTGAAGCACGTCGATACGATTTTCCGCCGGGTCTTCGGCGATTAACAGAGTATTTCCGGACAAGCGGGTATTCAAGGCGCGGGCGGAAGTATAGAGAACGCCCTTGCCCTGGGAGCGGCAAATGGCTGTCCGGTTGAGCCCGTTCGAAGAATTTATCGTGCTGTTCAACAAGCTGAAAGAGGCGGCGAAAGGCGACCCCGAGCGTGTATTGGTATTTTACTGTGAAAGCGACGCTAATCGTAGAGCACTTCACGAGTCACAGGAGTTTCTATCAAGAACTGACTTGGAGCGCCGTGTGTTTCATGGTCGGTCAAAATTGTTCCGGCAATTTCCAGCAGGATTTGAAGCCACATAGAGTGAATACGACAAAAGGCTTATACCGCTGCTTCCGGTGCGATCAAGATCTTGTAGGGAAAGGGCGCGGGATCGGCCGCCATGCCCGCTACGGATGGTATCGCCGGACGCAGAGGGATAAGCCTTATCTGATAAATACCATTGGACTGAATATCTACAGCGTCTTTCGGCGCTGGCGAAGAGTCCCGGTCGTTTTTATGCCTGCCCACGTTTCGAACCGCTACGGGGCGAGCACAAAAGGCTCCCTTCTGCATCTGCTCGACGATGCGGTTCGAGCCTATGTTTTTGGCGCTCCTGCCGCGGCGATCGCGATGTGCCGGGCTGCATTGGAGACGGTCCTCAAACGGCACTACGGACATGGGCAATGGGAAAATGTAAAGCTAGGACAACTTGTAATCCTGGCCAGCCAGCAATACGATTTCATACAGGAAAAGCGGATTACGTCGCTTGTACAGAAAGCAAACCGCATCGTACATGGCTATGATCAGGTAGATCGACTCTCCGACGAAGACGATCGGGCGATCCTCAATTTCCTCAAAACAGTGAAATTCTTGATACAGCGAGCACCGGAGCGGTAAGCATACACCCTGCACCCAAGCTGTCAATTCTGACAACCCCTCGCGCACTATCTTGCAGGAGGGGGAGGGTCCACGGCGAGGGCCACATCGCCGACCGGCCCAAGGCGGATCTCGAAGCGACCCATTACCTGTCGTCGCGAACGATCGACGGATTTTTCTAGAGCTCGTATCATGTCGAGCATGTCTCCATGACCTTGCGCGGCGCCTTGGGCGCATGACAAGAAGGATGGGTGAGTGAGCGAGGAAAAAGTCACGCTCGATCTTCTGGGCGCGCGGGTGCTCGCGCTGACCGCCGAGGTGCGCGACTTGCAGCAGCGCTTCACCGGCCTGGAGCGGCGGATCACTGGCTTGGAGCGGCGTCTTGGCGGCATGGAAGCGCGGTTCTCGGCGCTCGAAGAGCGCTTCGCGGCGATGGAGGGCCGGTTTTCGGCGCTTGAGGACCGCTTCGCCGCGCAAGAAGATCGCATGACCCGCATGCTCGCCCTTCTTGTGCGGGTGGCCGAACGCCTCGGAGGGCCGCCGGAATAATAGCCGATCATGCCGGGTTTTCGAGATCCGGATTGCTGCAAAGGAGCCGCCGATGAAGATCACCAAAATCGAGGATTTGCACTGCGACGCCGGTTGGCGCGTCAACTCCTTTCTGAAGATCACCACCGACGAGGGGATTGTCGGATGGTCGGAATACATGGAGGGCTATGGCGCGCAGGGCCTCACCGCCGTCATCCGCAAGATGGGCGAGCGGCTCATCGGCCAGGACCCGCGCCCGGTCGAGCGCCACAGCGCCACGCTTTACGCCGCGAGCCGGGCGGCGGCGGGCGGGGTCAACCAGATGGCCGTGGCCGCGATCGAGAACGCGCTTGTCGATATCAAGGCCAAGGCGCTCGGCATTCCGGTCTATGAGATGCTCGGCGGACCGGTGCGCGACCGCCTGCAACTCTACTGGTCGCATTGCGGCACCTACCGCGCGCGCTATGCCGATCGCATCAAGGAATGGGCCGGGGTCGAGCCGGTGCGCTCGCTCGACGACATCGTCGCGCTCGGCGAGACGGTCCGCAAAAGAGGCTTCAAGGGCCTCAAGACCAACCTGATCCGTTTTGACAGCGGCAAGGCCACGATGTACGGCCCCGGCACCGGCAACCCGCCGGGTTTTCCGGAACTCAATATCGATCACAAGATCGTCAGGGCCGCGGTCGCGCAACTGGAAGCCTTCCGCCGCGGCGCCGGCCGCGATGTCGGGCTGCATCTCGACACCAACTTCAACTACAAGATCGACGGCTACATCAGATTGGCGCGGGCGCTGGAGCCGCTCGACATGGTATGGCTCGAAATCGACCTCTATGACCCGAAGGGGCTCAATCTGATCCGCCGCTCGGCCGGCACGCCGATCGCCTCGCTGGAATCGATCTATGGCCGGCGCAATTTCCGCCCGTATTTCGAAAACCAGTCGGTCGATTACGCGATCATCGACGTGGCCTGGAACGGCATCCTCGAATCGGTCAAGATCGCCGCGATGGCCGACGCCTATGAGGTCAATGTCGCGCCGCACAATTTCAATGGCCATCTTGGCTCGCTGATGAGCGCGCACATGTGCGCCGTGGTGCCGAACTTCAAAGTCATGGAGATCGACATCGACGACGTGACCTGGAAGGACGATATCGTCACCGCACCCCCGGTCATCGAGAACGGCGATCTCGTCCTGCCAAAGGGACCGGGCTGGGGCGCCGACGTCAATGAGGAGTTTGTCCGCGCCCACCCGCCAAAGCGGTAGAGGTTAGCGAGTGTAGGGCGGGAAAGCGCAGCGCATTCCGCCAGTGATTTGCTGCTGCTCCTGCCGGGAGCGGAAGAGCCGCCCTCGGCGGATTACCCCCGGCTTTCGCCGGGGTCCTCCGCCCTACGCTGCCGACCGGGTGCGGCTATCCCCAGGTGGCCTGGCTGCCGACCGCGGTGATCGTGATGTGCCCCATCGTCGAATTCGCCTTGGCGCCGTGCCAATGGCGCTCGCCGGCCTTGATGTGCACGACATCGCCGACATTGATCTCGCGCTCTTCGTGCTCGGTCGCGACCATGCCGGACCCTGAGGTCACGACCAGGATCTGATCGCAGTTATGCGTATGCCAGCCCGTGGTGCAGCCCTGGCTGAAGTTCACCACGCTGCAATTGTAGTTCGCGGATTCCCCTGCCGGGATGATGGTCTGGCGCGAACGTTGCACCGGCCCTGTCCACCCCGCAATCGGTTCCGCGGCGCCGTCTACCGGGAGGTTCGGGATGTCTTTGAGTGTGACGACCTTCATGATCGGCCCCTCCTTCTGTTGACGAGACTTCAGCGTATCGGGAAACCCGCCGTGCCGCCACCCTATCCTGGCCGGCGCGCCGCGGCCCTACCGCGAAGACGTTGCGGCGGGGCGCGGGAAGGCGCAGGCTGTCTTTCAGCATCGGCGCGCAACGGGAGGAGCCGGCAATGAGCGAGGCGACCCAGGACTTCAATTTTCTTCAAGGCGTCAAGGTGGTCGATTTCACCCAGTTTGAGGCCGGGACGACTTCGACTGAGGTGCTGGCGTGGTTTGGCGCCGAGGTGGTCAAGATCGAGAACCCGGGGCGGGGCGATCCCGGCCGCCGGTTGCGCCCGGGCAAGCCCGACGACGATCCCTGGTACTTCCACCAGTTCAACGTCAACAAGAAATCCCTGGCGATCAATCTGAAATCGGAGCGCGGCCTCGCCATCGTCAAGGACATGCTGAAACAGGCCGATGTCACGGTCGAGAACATGGCGCCCGGCACGATCGAGCGCTTGGGGCTCGACTATGGCTCGGTCAAGGCGCTCAACCCACGCATCATCTATTGCCAGATCAAGGGCTTTGGCAATGGCAGCCCGCACGAGACGGGGCTCGCCTTTGACATGATCGCGCAGGCCGCCGGCGGCCCCATCAGCGTCACCGGCGAACCCGATCGCCCGCCGGTCAAGCCCGGTCTCAGCTTTGGCGACACCGGCACCGGGATGCTGATGGCGGCGACGATCCTCGGCGCGCTGCACGAGCGCAACCGCACCGGCCAGGGCCGCCGCCTGCAATTGGCGATGCAGGACGCGATGATCCACTACATGCGCACCTGCTTTGCGACAATGGCGCGCACCGGCAAGGCGGCGCCGCGCCGCGGCGCCAAGTCGGGCGGCGGCAACAATGCGCCCTCCGGCCTCTATCCGGCCAAGGGCGGCGGTCCCAACGATTATGTCTATCTGACCACCAGCCGGGCCAATCCGGAGCACTGGTCGCGGCTGATGAAATTGATCGGGCGCGAGGATCTGATCGCGGACCCGCGTTTTGCCACCGGCGATCTGCGCGTCAGGAACGAGAAGGAACTTGACGCGATCATCGGCGAATGGACCCGCCGGCACGACAAGCGCGAAGCGATGGAAAAGCTGATCGCCGTGGGGGTGCCGTCGGGCGCAGTCTTTGACACGATGGAACTCTATAACGAGCCGAGCTTTGCGGCGCGCGGCCTGATGCAGACCGTGCATCACCACAACGGCGACTACAAGATGGCGACCTGGCCGGTGCGCATCGACGGCCGGACGGTGCGGCTCAAAGGTTCTCCGGCGCTCGGAGCCGACAGCGCCGCGGTGCTGCAGAGCTGGCTCGGCATCGAGGCCGGCGAGATCGAGGGGCTGCGCCGCGACGGGGTGATCTAATCTCTCCCTCTCCGCTCTTCCGAACGGAGAGGGCACAGGAGCATCTGGCTGCCAGGAAAGGTGGAAAGGGTGCGGCGATGCGACTGCGGCTCTTTGAAAATTACCGCTTTCTGCTCTATGCGCCGTTTTATGCCGCGCATGCGATCGGCGCCTATGAGGCCGAGGGGCTGGAGGTCGAACTCCTGCCCTCGCCCGGGCCGGGACGCGCCGAGGCGGCGCTCCTTGCCGGCGCTGCCGAGGTGATGTGGGCGGGGCCGATGCGGATCATCAAAGCGCACGACGACGATCCCGCCTCACCCCTGGTCTGCTTTGCCGAGGTCGTTTGCCGCGACCCGTTCTCGCTCATTGGCCGGGAGCAGCGGCCCGATTTCCGCCTCTCCGATCTTGCCGGGTTGCGTTTTGCGACTGTCGCCGAGGTCCCGACCCCGTGGCTCTGTCTGCAGGAGGATCTGCGGCAGGCGGGGCTCGACCCCGCCGCACTCGATCGCATCGCCGACCGCACGATGCCCGAGAATTTGCGGGCGCTCGCAGGCAGCGAGATCGCCGCCGCGCAGTTTTTCGAACCCTTTGTCGAGGAGGCACTTGGCTCTGGGGTGGGTCACATATGGCTCCAGGCGAGCCGGCGCGGGCGCACCAGCTATACCGCCTTTGTCACGACGCGCGCGCGGCTCTCGGACGAGCCCGCGGCACTGCTGTGCATGGTGCGCGCCATTCATCGCGCGCAGCGCTGGATCGCGGACCACGCCCCGGGCGAGATCGCCGCCGCGGTCGCGCCGTTCTTCCCGGCGCTCGATCGCGGTGTGCTGATGCGCGCCCTTGCCCGCTATGCCGGGCAAGGGGTGTGGGGCCGTGACCCGGTCCTGCCGCAGGACGGGTTTGAGCGGCTGCGCGCCGGTCTCGTGTCGAGCGGTTTTGTGCGCCGCCCGGTCGCCTTTGCCGAATGCGTCGACAACGGCCTCGCCCTGCAAGCGACCGCCGGTCAATAGAATGATGTCCGCGAACCGCAGGCTGCGCCGCGTGGTGCCGCTGCCGGCACTGCGGCGGCTTACTGCGGACCGCGCGGTGAACAGGAGGTCTGTCGGCGCCCGGCCGCGCACCCGCGCCGCTCTGCCGGGAGCGGTTGTCACGGCCGCATCCAATCCCGTGCTGCCGCTTCCATTCTCCGGCGTTGCGGTGCCGTATTGGGTCGGCTGAAACAAAAGCAGGGTGGTGGCCGGCAGCAATTGCAGTCTGAGCGGGATTTAATTGCCGCCTCCGCTCTTTTTTTGTCGCCTCTGTCCTCCATCTATTGGGGAATCCGCCCAGCGGGGCGGAATGCCCGCTATTGCGGGCGGTCGAGGAAGCGAGGGACAGATGCCGACCGTGGACGACATCGGACAGGAAAAGCAGCGGCTCGCCGAGCGTCTTGCCAAGCTCGACAGCGAACGCGAGAAGATCGCCGCGCAACTCAATGAACTCGAAGTCGCCGAGCGCGTGCTGGCGCGTTTTGGCGGGGGTGAGACGATGGCCCCGCGCCGGCGCGGCCGCCAGGCGCGCACCCCTGCCG